>JAFYUY010000131.1 GCA_017549405.1 Clostridia bacterium
GGGAACCAAGCAGCATTAAGGGATGTTCGGTGATGTGCCGCGAGGGTGCTTGTGTTGAGCGGAAATGCCGATACGCGCGCATGGGAGCTGTTCGATTGGTGGGTGTGTGATCTTTGTCTGCATCGCCTTATTTATTTTAAAAATGGGTTGTAGCAATTTTGCCGCAACCCATTCTTATTTTATTCTATTATTATCAAACCGCCCATCGGAACGGGAATTTCGCAAAGAGCGGAATCAAAACTTCCTTCCGCCTTTTCATTTCCCATGCAGTCAAGCACGCGGTAATTCTTGCCCTGGGCGCCTTTTATCACAAGGGAATCTTCGGTGGTCGAGTTAAATGCGGCAAGATAAGAAAGCCCGCACATATCTATCACCCGCTCCTCGTATGCCGCACACACACCTCTGCCGTCTTTTTGAGATAAAACCAGGCTATACAACGTTTCGGGAGATCTTGCCGTCAGTCTTCCTTCAAGCAGTATATCTCTGTGAGCGCGCCAGAATGAAAGATAGAATTCCAGCATTTTCTTATGCTCGTTGCAAAGTCTTGCAATTCTTACGGATATCTGCGGAACGGAGAACAAAACGCTGATGAGCTGCAGCGCTGCACTTTCAACGGGTTCATCGTAATTCCACATAAGCATATCGGAATGGACGGCAGTATTTCCCGAAGTAAGGCGAAGGTTTACCGTTTCGCGACGGTTAACTATGGGATCGTTGGGACAGTCGGCAACACGCAGCATATTTCCGTATTTTCTGATTGCGGGACCAACGTAGCCCTGACGGAACTCTATCAGTACATCGGGGTTTATTTTGTAAAGCTCTTTGCGTATTCCCGTCATAAGTGCATCCACCCCGTCCTCAAGCGACACATAGTCACGGCGGGGGTCATGCTCCTGTGATTTTCCGCGAAGCACCATGGAATCTATAAAATCAAGCTTCAGACCATCGAGATTCCATTCGGAAAGAGCTTTTGCGTAAGTTTCTGTGAGGAAATCGCGAACTTCTTTATATCTCGGGTCAAGCGCCCAGAAATCACGGGTATTCCCCGTGCAGTCAAGCAGCATGCCTTTGAATTTTTCATAATTTTTGCTGTGAATGCCCATATTGGGAACACCATACCACAGCATAACCTTCATTCCGATGGAATGCATACGTTCCACAAACGCGTGCATATCGGGTATTTTGGTTTTTTCAAGCTCCCAGTCTCCGCAATAAGCAAAACCGCGTTCTGTGTTCTTTGTCTGCCAGCCGTCGTCTATTATTACGGTATCCATTCCGTACGGTTTTGAAAGCTCACATTCCTTTATCATTTCATCAATATCAAGCATCTGATGGAAACTGTACCACAGAGAATTTATGGGAAGCTTTGCGTGTTCGGGCACAGATGCGGGAATATATCCGCACTCGGTCTCCCACCACGAGGAAACGTCATAAACACTGTCATAAAACGGAATATCGCGCATATCAAGACGCAAAACCGCGCTGTATTCCGAAAGTGGCGCCACGGGAACCGTAAAGAAGCTCACGGCACAATCGAACTGTGCATCCTCCTCGCACACACCGGAACTTATTTTTATGGGAGTTACGGCATCTGACACAGCTATCGTAAGGCGGTTTTTTCCGCTTCTTGAGAGTATCGACTGCAATGGCATGCCCGATGCAAGACGTGAATTTGTCACACGTTTTGACCAGTTGACACCAAGACCGCTCTTGCTTCCAAATTCAGGGCTCCATGTGCTGTAACAGTCTTTTACGGGAAATTTGAAAAATATGTCAAACTGTTTCGGAATCTCTTCTTTTTCAAATTCTGCTTTTACGGTAAGAAACAATATTCCGTCACGCTCGTTTTTATCCGAAATATATATATTGGCATTATCATTTTCACACTTTATTTTAAACTCCATGAATGCACACCGCCTTTACATATTTTATGGGATTATAACATATAAAAACACTATTGTCAACAAAAAAGGAAAGCCGTACCGACTTCCCCCGCAAATCAGATTCCTATTCTATATTTTTGCTTTTTATTCTGATACCGCCAACTATTTCCGACAATACCTCCTGCACAAGAAGATCGTGCTCATAGCTGTATGGATTTTTCTTTGTTCCGATGATATAATCATGAAAATCGCGCATCATATCATCATATCTGCCACTCGCGGTATTATCCTCCACGGGAATGATTATCTTTCTGTCTTCATATGTTTTATCCGCAATGGAAAGATCGGAATATGTCATGGTGGTGGGTCTTTCCATCGGGCAGATGTTTACTGTTCCCTTGCTTCCCGAAACCATAAGCTGACGTCTGCCAAATCCGTTCACTTCAACGGATGAAACAAAAATCCGTGCAAGCGCCCTGTCATATTCCAGCACAGCAAGGTTATTATCCTCGAGTTCAATGCCATCAAGCTCCGAATGCTTTAAAAATGAGGTTATTTTGTTTGGGCGTCCCATCATATAGACTATAAGGTCAACAAGATGGCTGCCGAGAATATACATTATTCCACCGCCAAAGTTGGTAAGCCATTTTTTATATTCCGCACCGTGAAAAGTGCTCATTTCGGAATTGATAGAATATATTTCGCCAAGGTCTCCGTTTTTTATATGCTCAAGGCATTTTATTACTGCGGGATTATAGCGATACATATATCCGAGCTGAACGGTAATTCCTTTGGCTTTTGCGGTATCAAGCACGTATTTGTATTCCTCAAGGGTGCCGCTTGCAGGCTTATCCATATGAATGTGTTTTCCCGCATCCACGCACATTTTTGCATATTTTGTAAGATCCCACACATCACTTTCCACAAGCACCGCATCGGATCTTTTTATTATCTCACCGACGCTCATGCGCGCAAGCCCCTCATAACACGCCAAAGTGCCGCGTTTTTCCACCCAACGTTCATTTTCTTCGGCATAGCCTACAACTTCAAACAATTCCGAAAATTTCCGAATAGCATACATTTTTGCATCGCCGTGGTTATGCCCGATTCCTATCTGACCTATCTTGATTTTTTTCGTCATTTTGTATGTCTCCAATCAAATACCGTGCCCATTGGGAATGTGAGTTCATCACAAAGTTCATTGTATATTTCGGGAGCACTCTCCGGCAGAACCACGCGGGAAACTATTGGCGCAACCGAGATGCGTCCGGCGCTTATCATATCAAGAATTGCCTTACAATCGTCCTGATGTGTCCAGTGGTGAGGGAAAGATTCCACCTTGGGGCGAATGAAGTTGTGGGCACCGATAAGCTTGACTCCCGGTTTATGTACCTGAGCGTAATAATCAACAGAACAGTCGGAAACTCGCGTACAGCCGAGAAGTGATATTCTTCCCATATAGGAAGCGCACTCTAACGCCTGCTTCATGGCGGCAGAAACACCGGTAACCTCAACCGTAGCTCTTACACCCTTTCCCTTCGTTGCAGCCATTACCTTTTCCGCAAAATTGGGGGCAGAGGGATCAAAGGCATAATCTGCGCCAAGCCTTAATGCAAGCTCGCGACGGGCAGGGTTTAGATCTGCGGCAATTACTGGATTAGCTCCCGAGAGTCTGCAAAACTGAACGGCAAAAATACCAAGCAATCCAAGCCCCATCACCATGGCACTTTCTCCAAGCTCTATTTCAAGCTTACGTACTCCGCCAAGACCCATGGAGGCAATTATCACAAATGCCGCATCAAGGGAGGATATATTTGCATCTTCAACCACTGTTATGTCACTTTGCGGACGGATATTGTATTTTGCATGATAACCATGATACACAAGCACGCGATCACCCACATGAACATTTTTTACCGCATCCCCAACACACACAACACGTCCGACACCGCAGTATCCAAGTCTTTTCGGGAAATTGTTTCCTCCGGCATTCTCCATACCCATAATATTTGCGCGCTCCGTGCCGCCGCTCACAACCGTGTATTCCATTTCGGTGAGTACATCATTTTCCGAAAGTTTACAAAGTTCGCATTCCAAAAGTTCGGCCTTGTGAACCCCTGTGAAAATTATTTGTTTGGTTTTCATAATATTCCCCCGTTCTTGCGGAAAAATAACAAATTCCCGCACTCTGTAAGATAATTATACAGAAAATGCGGGAATGAGTAAATGTCAGATATGATGTGGTTTATACTATCTGATACAAAAGGTGGAATATTAAGCCAAAGAAAAGGAGTATAAAAAGCCGGGCGAGATAAGCACCGATATGTAAAAGTATACATTCGCTTTAGCTTCAAACAAAATTGCAAATCCGATGCAGTTTAAAATTTTTCGTTTTGGATTATCTCTGCATATTCAGTTATATTATATTCGCTCCAAACCCCGAAAAGCGAACAACGCTTATCGTAAGACAAGTATTATTGCGTAACAACAAATTTGCAGTAAAGGAATAAGCAGAAAAAAACGATTGCTTTCGCAATCGTTTTCTGGTGGGGGAAGGTGGATTCGGACCACCGAAGTCAGTGACAACAGATTTACAGTCTGCCCCCTTTGGCCGCTCGGGAATTCCCCCAAAACATTCTCGGCTACTGCCGAGAACCTGGAGCTGGTGAAGGGAGTCGAACCCCC
>JAFYUY010000132.1 GCA_017549405.1 Clostridia bacterium
GCACAGAGTACGGGGGGACGGATCGGAATGTTTTCGGAAAGCTCGCAGCATTCGGGAGCATCTTCGCCAAGCACTGCTTTCTTTATCATTGCGGGAGTGTATTCGCCAAGCAAGGTGAACGCTTCTTTGCCCACGACCTCAATGCCCATGGCACGTACATGCTTTTCGATGATGGGATCAAGCTCTTCGATAACAAATATTTTGTCACACATTGCGGCAAATTCTTTTATCTTCTTTTCGGGAAGGGGATATACCATACCGAGCTTCAGATAATTCACGTTATTGCCGAGGGCTTCCTTTGCATACATATACGCAATGCCGGCAGAGATAATGCCTATTTTTGCTCCGTTGTTTTCAATGAAGTTGAGGGAGGAATTGTCTGCGAGCTCCACAAGCTTTCTTGTGCGTTCTTCTACCACCACATGACGTTTTTTTGCCATGGCGGGCATCATAACGTATTTGGAGGGATCCTTGACGTAATCCTTAAGTCCCGCATCTTTTCTTTCTCCAAGCTCCACAAGACTCTGAGAGTGTGAAACACGGGTGGAAAGACGGATAAACGCAGGTGTGTCATATTCTTCGCTCATGTCGAACGCAATGCGGGTGAATTCCTTGCATTCCTGGGAATCCGAAGGCTCAAGCATAAATATCTTTGCAGCCTCCGCATAGTGGCGGGAATCCCGCTCGTTCTGTGAAGAGTGCATTCCGGGGTCGTCTGCCACGCAGAAAACAAGACCTCCGTTTGCACCGATATAGCTCATGGTAAACACAGGGTCTGCCATAACGTTGAGTCCCACATGCTTACAGCAGGACATGGCGCGTGCGCCGCCAATGGATGCACCGATGGCAACTTCTGCCGCAACCTTTTCGTTGGGCGCCCATTCGGCATATATTTCGTCGTATTTCACAATGTTCTCGGTTATTTCCGTGCTGGGTGTGCCGGGGTATGAGGAAACGACTTTAACGCCTGCCTCATATGCTCCGCGGGCAACCGCCGCATTTCCGAGCATAAGTTCTTTCATAAATGTATGCAACCTTTCTTGAATAAATATCAGTTTTTGATCTGCTTTGCCACAAGGCTTTCTCCGCAGTATATTTCGCGGAGCTTGGGCTTTTCTATCTTGCCCGTGGGATTGCGGGGAATTTCCGCAAAGATAATGTGGCGGGGACGCTTGTATTTGGGCAGATCGCAGCAGAAGTCCGCAACCTGTTCTTCGGTAAGGGTAAAGCCTTCGCGCACCTCAATGATCGCAGCTGCCGCTTCTCCGAGTCTTTCGTCGGGCAGACCTATTACTGCGGCATCTTTTATTTCTTCCATCTTGCGCAGGAAGTCTTCTATCTGAACGGGGTAAAGGTTTTCACCGCCCGAGATGATAACGTCCTTTTTGCGGTCAACAAGGTAGATAAATCCGTCCTCGTCTTCCATAGCCATATCACCCGTATAGAGCCAGCCGTCATGAAGAACCTCGGCTGTTGCCTTTTCGTCCTTGTAATAGCAAGTCATAACGCCGGGACCCTTAACACAAAGCTCACCGACTTCACCGCGGGAAACCTCTTTATCACCGTCAATTATTTTAACTTGCCAGCCGTAGCCCGCTTTTCCGATAGCACCGACCTTGTGAACGTTTTCAACACCAAGATGTACACAGCCGGGGCCTATGGATTCCGAAAGACCGTAGTTCGTGTCGTACTGATGGTGGGGGAATATTTTAAGCCAGCGCTTTATAAGGCTTGGGGGGACGGGTTGTGCACCGATGTGCATAAGTCTCCACTGATCGAGAGTGTAGTCATTGAGCTTTATCGCTCCCGAATCTATGGAGTCCAGTATATCCTGCGCCCACGGAACAAGCAGCCATACGATGGTGCATTTTTCTTCGGATGCTGTGCGGATTATCCATTCCGGGCGAACACCCTTGAGCATTACTGCACGGCTGCCTGAAAGCAGGCTTCCGAACCAGTGCATTTTTGCTCCCGTGTGATAAAGGGGAGGAATGCAGAGGAAAACATCATCATGCTGCTGGTTGTGATGGTTCTGTTCTGTAAGGCATGAATGAACAAGACTTCTGTGCTTGTGAAGGATCGCCTTTGGGAAGCCGGTTGTTCCCGAGGAGAAGTATATTGCTCCGTCATCATCGTCGGTTATTGAAACATCAGGCTTGTGGGAAGAACAGAAAACTATGTAGCTTTCAAAGCTGTCCGCAAATGAGGGGCAGTCCTCGCCCACGTAAAAGAGCTGTTTTACATTTGGGATCCTGTCACAGATTTCTTCCATTCTGCCGATAAATTCGGGTCCGAAAATGAGTATGGAAACATCTGCCTTGGACAGGCAGTATTTTATTTCTTCTGCAGTATATCGGTAATTGAGCGGAACGGCAACCGCACCCGCTTTCAGTATACCGAAGTATGCGGGGAGCCATTCGATGGAGTTCATCATAAGGATGGCTACTTTATCGCCTTTTTTAAGTCCGCGGGAGAGCAGAAGATTGGCAAAGCGGTTTGCTTTTTTATCAAAATCGCCCCAGGTGAGCTCTCGACGCAGAGGTTCGCCGGGAATGGGTTGTGTAAGCGAATATTCGCGCCAGGTGATACGGCTTTCGGGTTTGAATTCGGGGTTGATTTCAACAAGACTTATCTCGTTCCCGAATTCCCTGGCATTTCTTTCAAGAAATTCTGTGATTGGCATTGTGTTTTCCCTTCGTTAGAAAATGTGTATTGATAATTATTATTTTAAAGTTGCTTGAGCAAGGAGTATGATGACATTGCGGCATTCTTGAATGAGATTTCTCCGATGCCCGCATCTCCTTCGATGGATATATTTTTTTCGGCATATTCTGCACGGCGCAAAACATCGAAGAAAGCCTTGTAGTTTTCTCCGTCATACGGACGGGGGAAACGGCGCTTGTTGGGGTATGATGCCACATGAACGTGCTTTATATATCCTTTGTAATCGGCAAAGGTGTTTATATCCTCACCGTTGTAGCGTACGTGGTAAAGGTCGATAAGCGTCATTACCGAGGGCTTGTTTACTGCTTTCACAACGCGCATGGAATCTGCAACGGTGTTTACAATGTTGCATTCGCTGTAATTGAGCGGTTCTATGGCAAGGACCTTGCCGTACTTTTCAAGTATGGGAGCAATGACTTCGGAGCAAAGCTCTGAAAACTCATCGTAGCAGGCATCAAGGCTTGAGTCTTCGGGAATACGTCTTGCATTTCCGCTTCCCAGAACGCATACATTTGCACCAAGGCAGGCAGTTTTTTCGAAAACCGTATGGAGATATTCCGAAATTTTAACTTTGTCCGCTTCCTTGCCTATAAGCTTTATATCACCGGGAAACATTCCGTTTGTGCTGATGTACGGCATATTGATCTCCTTGAGAAAAGCGGCGAATTCGTTTATTTCCGTTTGCTCAAATTTATCGTAATAATGGAACAGCCCGGACTCTATAAAATCGTAGCCTATTTCTTTTGCAATGCTTATTTTTCTTTCAGTTCCCGGAATAAGTCCGGCGATACCGAGTTTCATAAAATAGCCTCCCGTTTGTTGCGATTTTTATTTAATATATAGAAAAAAACATCCATTTAAAATTATACCCCTCACGACGCTTTTTGTCAATAGCAGATTTTGATGTTCTTGGGCAAAATTACACAAAATATGCGACCGTTATATGTGAGATATGCCGATATTTGATTTTGAATGGTATTTCGACATATTTTTAATGTATAATAAGTAACAAATTGTTTGTTGAAAAACATTCCCGAAGGGAGAAAATATATGAAAAATAAAAAAATTGCAGCTATCATGATTGCCGCCATTTTGTCATGCACTTTTTTATCATGCGGAAAAAGCTTCACTTTGACGGTGGCGGTGCTTGACGGCAAGGGATTCGAGGTCACAAGCTCAAATCCCGCCAAGGTGGAGTATGGCGACGATGCCGAATTCACACTGGATATTGAAAAAGGCGAAACTGTTGTTGCGGTAACGAGCGGTGGAGAAGAAGTGAAGGATTACAACTTTTCCGACGGGGTACTTACGATAAAAAACATAACTCATCCCGCAACCCTTACGGTCTCTGTCGGCGATAAATACACAAAACGGGAATTCTGGCTGCAATCCAATGCAAGCCGTGGCGGCGGTTTTACGTCTTCGGTTGGTCAGGGACGGGTGGCAGACGGCACAGTGGTCACTGTTACGGCTTCGCCTAATGATGGCGCAATATTCCTCGGCTGGTCGAAAAACAAACCTATCGATAAGGGCGGAAAGCTTTTGTCACGCGAAGAACAATACACTTTGAAGGTGGAATCTGATATTACGGTCTTTGCAAACTATGATGCATCGAAAGTGACCAGAAACGAGCCTCCCAAGTTTGTAAAGACGGAGATACCCAAAAAGCCTTCGGGTGGGGTGCAGAACAATGCAAAGCGCGAAAATCTGGTGGAAATAGTGTACGATGCCAACGGAGGAAAAAGCTCCGACGGAGGTCTTGGCATAAAAACAGATTTCTGTGTGGATTATCATACCATGCCCAATTCCCTTCCTGAAAACGGAAGCTTTGAGCGTGAGGGATATGTGCTTGTGGGCTATAATACCGCCCCCGACGGAAGCGGCGGAGATATCGGCATGGGACATAAGTTTTTCGCGGATTACGATGAACCCACTGTGCTTTACTGTATGTGGCAGACGGCAGAGTCGGAAGAAAGCTTTGTGTTTGCGGAGAACAACGGCTTTTCCGTCATAAGTAAATATAACGGCACATCCTCCGATGTGTATATTCCGAAGACGCTTGGCGGCAGAAAAGTCGGCGGTATACTTTCGGGTGCTTTTTCGGGAAAGAACATAAAAAGCGTGTATATCCCCTCTGGAGTTCTGGGGATCGAGGACGGCGCTTTTTCGGGATGTAAAAACCTTACGGAAGTGACGTTTTTTGATAACCTCATCTCGGTTTCCGATGCAGCATTTGAGGGGTGTCCCGTATCAACTGTGAATCTCCATGCCGCACGCGGACCGAGATATTCCGATTCCGATCTGTCCTTTGGCAAAAAGTTCGAACGGTTTGCCGCAGCGCAAAATAAACGGCTGATTATTGTTTCGGGTTCCAGCAAGCATTTCGGATTTGATTCGGATTATGCGGAAGAGCTGCTTGACGGAAAATACTCTGTGGTAAATTACGGCACAAATGCACAGATGAATGTGGTGTTCTTCCTTGAGGCAATGGCAAATCTTGCGGATAATGATGATACCATAGTATTTTCGCCCGAACAGTACGGCCCGTTCTGCTATACAGTAAACGGCAACCCGGAAATGACGGCACTTACTTTCCAGGGGTGCGAATCGTGTTATCAGCTTATATCCCATGTTGATATGACAAAATATACAGGTGTATTTTCAGCATACTCCGCCTATTCAAAGCAGCGCTCGGGTATGAAGGAAAGATCCTATGAAGAGCGTTCTTCCAGAATAGACGAAAACGGTGATTGCTCTATTCCGAGATCAAATCTCAACAGTAACGGATACAGAAACGGAGCTAACGGCACGTTTTATTTCAAAAAAGACACCGTGCCTGCGGAGTTTGCCGAAAATACCAATCGCATACTTTCTGTCGCACATACCCGCGGAGTGGAAGTGCTTCTTTCGTATCCACCCTACAACATCAACGCATGTGATTCCGCAACGCTTAATGATGAAGGCTACGATGCGTATAATTCCGACATGGAAACTGTGTTTGACGCAAGGCTTATTTCCGATGTCCGCAATTATATACACGAGGGTAAATATTTCTACAATACCGACTATCATTTGGGCGAGCAGGGAACAAAAATACATACCGAGCAGGTGTGCAAGGATATTCTTGCGGCGCTCGAACAATAACGTTTAAGGGGTATTTTATGGATCTTATATTTATTGAAAATCCGTCACTTTTGCTGTATTTCGGCGGTGTTGTGATTTTACACATACTTTCCTTTGCCGTACGCAAAGAAAAAGCGGTATTTGTTTTTGATACGGCAAATATTGCCCTTCATGCAGCGTTGACAACGGCAATTTTTATGAACGGAGGCGACCTCTACGACGCTCTTGTTACGGTTTTGCTTTCCGCCCTCCTTGCCCTTTTAAGATGCAAAAAACCAAGCGGGGAGGATAAAAACATATGAATTTCAATTCCTCTCAGTTTCTTTTGTTTTTTCCGCTTATTGCGGTGCTGAATTTTATAATACCTTTAAAATTCAGATTTATACCGCTCCTTATTGCCAGCTATTATTTTTACATGAGCTGGAATCCCGAGCTTGTTTTCCTGATTCTTTTCACAACGGCAGTGTCGTATTTCTCGGGAATCCTTATAGAAAAACGCCCTTCTCATAAAAAGCTGTGGCTTGTGATATCTATAGTTTCATCACTTTCGGTTTTGGTGTTCTTTAAATATTACAATTTCCTTGCGGGCGGTGTTTCGGCTCTGTTTTCGATATTTGGAGCGCAGACCGATTTTGCGATCGAGGGTCTTATTCTCCCTGTCGGAATATCATTTTATACCTTCCAGACCCTTTCATACAGCATAGATGTTTACAAAGGAAAGATCCCTGCCGAAAGAAACTTTTTCTATTATGCACTGTTTGTTTCCTTCTTCCCTCAGCTTGTGGCGGGACCTATCGAGCGTCCTGAAAATCTTCTTCCCCAGCTTAAAGCGGAGCACAGATTCAACAAAGGGGATTTTTACATTGGCTTGAAAAGAATGGCAGCGGGCTTTTATAAAAAGGTGGTTGTGGCGGATATTGCCGCGGTGTATGTAAACCGCGTTTTCAACGATGCGGAAAACGCAACCGGTGCTGCGGTTGCACTTGCCTCCGTGCTTTTTGCCATTCAGATATACTGCGATTTTTCCGGTTACACGGATATTGCCATAGGCTGCTCCCGCATAATGGGATACCGCCTTATGCAGAATTTTGACAGACCCTATTCCGCAGAAAACATAAAGGATTTCTGGTCGCGCTGGCACATCAGCTTAACAAGCTGGTTCAAGGATTATCTTTATATTCCCCTGGGCGGAAACCGCAAGGGAAAAGCCCGTATGTACATAAATCTTTTCATAGTATTCCTTGTCAGCGGTCTGTGGCATGGTGCAAATCTCACCTTTGTGCTGTGGGGCGTTATTCATGGAATCTACCGCGTGGTCGGTATGCTCACGAAGAAAAAACGGGATGCCGCATATGAAAAGCTCGGAATGGATGTCAACGGCACTGCGGTACGGACTTTCAGAAAAGTTGTGACATTTATTCTTGTGTGCTTCGCATGGATATTCTTCAGAGCAAACAACACGCACGATCTCTTCATACTTATTTCCGGGCTCTTTACCGATTTCGGAGGATTTTCCTTTGTGTCGGAAATGGGACTTACCCTGACACCTGTGATCATTCTTGCACTGTCTGCGGTAATACTTTCCATGATAGATAACCGCTATACCTACGGTGAATATGCCGAGCAAAACGGTGCGGTGCTTTCGCCTTTTGCCACCGTATGTATTGTCTGGGCGGTGATCTTTGCCTGGATGATACTCATTGCAGGTGACGGCGCGAGTGCATTTATATATTTCCAATTCTGAGAAGGAGGAGTATCAATGAAAAAAATAATATACGCTGTTTTGTGCGCACTTTTGGTCATCTCCCCCTTTGCGGTAACATTTTACAGAGCGGCGGTGGAAATACCTCCGCAGTATGACGGCACATTCCTTGGTGAATTTGCAGAAAAGCACGAAAGACTAAAAAGTACAGACGATCCAAAAATAATCCTTATTGGCGGAAGTAACCTTGCCTTTGGGGTTGATTCCGAAAAACTCGCAGAATATGTGGGTATGCCTGTGGTGAATTACGGTCTTTATGCATCTCTGGGCACAAAGGCGCTTCTTGATATGTCGGAGCCTCATATAAAAGAGGGAGATATCGTTGTCATATGCCCCGAAACAAACGCACAGACCTATTCGCTTTACTACAACGGAGAGAGTATGTGGCAGGCACTGGACGGAGATATGTCCATGATATATGATGCGGGCATTGATAATTTTCCAAAACTTGTATCAACACTTCCGGATTTTGCCGGAGCGAAAAACAGTTTCTATAAAAGCGGAAACAAGCCTAAAGCCTCGGGAATATATTCAAAGGATTCTTTTAATGAATACGGTGATATTTCGGTTGAGCGTAAATACAATGAAATGCCCGGTAATTACGACAGCACGACCCTTATAAATATCAGCACGGAAATCATCGAAGACGGTTTCGTTGATTATCTTAACGACTATGCCGCAAAGGCAGAACGTCGCGGAGCTCAGGTGTTCTTCAGCTTTTCGCCGATGAATGCTTCCGCAGTTGTAAGCACAAAGGAACAGAAAAGGGAGTTTTACATGACACTTGGGGAATCTCTTGATTTTCCCATAATCAGCGATATAGATAAATATATCCTTTCTCCTGCATATTTTTACGATACCAATTTCCATCTTAATACCCGCGGGGCACAGCTTCGCACGGCACTTCTTGCGGATGATATCCTGCGTGAAACGGGTGTTACGGAATATGTGGAAACAGTAAAGCTTTCGGCTCCCAAGCGCCCCGACAATTATTTTAAAGATAAGATTGCGGAAGAAGATAAAAACAGTATGTATTTTACTTATTCCAAGGTCGAGGGCGGACTTTCAATATCGGGACTTACTGCGATAGGAAAACAACAGAACGAACTTACACTTCCCGTTTCTTCCGACGGTCAGCCCGTAATTTCCGTGGGAGCGGAAGTGTTTGCACAGGCAAAGAATCTTAAAAAGATCGTTATTCCCGAAAACACATCCGTGAGAAATATATCAAACCGCGCCTTTGCCGGAGCACAAAAGCTTGCGGGAATAGAAATATACGCTCTTCCCGATAAGCTCACGGTGGGTTCCCTTGTGTTTGACGGCATGAATTCTTCGTGCAATGTTTATGTTCCCGCAGAGAATTACGGAGTTTTTGCAAGCGATTATTTCTGGAGCGGGCTTATGAAATATATAAAACAGATCGAACAGTAAAAATACAATAAAAATACCGTTTGTTGATTGACAAACGGGTCAAAAAGAGTTAATATAAGTTTAGGTAAATTATAAGCTTAAAACTTTGGAGAATCATATGGAACAAAAAAAGGTAGACAGAATAAACGAGCTTGCGCGCAAATCAAAATCCTGCGGTCTTACCGAGGAGGAAAAGGCAGAGCAGGCACAGTTGCGTGCAGAATACATTGCCGATTACCGCAAGCAGTTTACGGGTATTCTTGATAATACTTATATCCAGACACCCGACGGAAAAAAGACAAAATTAAAACAAAACAAATAATCACTGTTTAAAGGAGAAAAGAGTCATGCCATTGGTAGATATGCCCATTGAAAAACTTAAAACTTATAAAGGTATAAGCAAAAAGCCCGCAGATTTTGACGAATACTGGGACAATAATCTGCGCCTTGCGGACGAGATAGATCCCGAAATCGAGATCACCCCCGCAGCCTTCAAAAACCCCGTTGCCGACTGTTACCATCTGTATTTCACGGGCACGGGCAAGGCAAGGGTGCACGCAAAGCTTCTGGTGCCTAAAAATAAAGTGGGAAAATGTCCTGCCGTACTTAATTTCCACGGTTATACCGGACGTTCCAACGATTTTGACTGCTATCTCGGCTATGCCGCAGCAGGCTTTGTGGTAGCTGCTCTTGATTGCCGTGGTCAGGGAGGCTTCTCCTTTGAACTCGGAGAAGGAATATGCGGAGATACCATGATAGGTCAGATAATGCTCGGCATGGAAAAGGGTAAGGAAAACCTTTTGTTCAAGCACATATTCCTTGATACTTTCCTTCTTTCCAAAATAATAAAGGCTCAGCCCTTTGTTGACCGCGAGCGCGTAGGCGCTTTCGGCGGCTCCCAGGGTGGTGCGCTCA
Source organism: Clostridia bacterium (assembly GCA_017549405.1). Lineage (GTDB taxonomy): Bacteria > Bacillota > Clostridia > Oscillospirales > CAG-382 > UMGS1052. The sequence continues at coordinate 9,935 of JAFYUY010000132.1, forward strand.
CCGTTGTGTGTGCCGCACTTGATCCCGAAATAAAAATGCTGGCGCCTTGCTATCCTTTCCTTTCCGACTATAAGAGGGTTTGGGAAATGGATCTTGCAAAGGCGGCATATAACGGAATTACCGAGTATTTCCGACGCTATGACCCTTGCCACGAGCGAGAAGACGACATTTTTGAAATGCTCGGCTATATAGATATCAAGAATCTCGCACCGAGAATCCGCGGTAAAATGCTCATGTTTACAGGACTTATGGATGTGATATGTCCTGCTTCCACTCAATTTGCTATGTACAATAATGCCGAGTGCGAAAAACAGGTTGCGATATATCCCGATTACGGTCATGAGGGAATTCCGTACGTCGGCGAAAAGACATATGAGTTCCTTTGCGAATTGCTTTGATAAAGGTGCATTAAAATGAAAAAATATCTTGCAGCTGCATTTATTTTTCCTCTTATAGCAGGCAGCGGGGCTTTATATATGCCGGGCACGGAAATAGTTATTGCCGAGAACGGAAAGAGCGATTACGTTATCGTCCGCCCCGAAAACTGTGATTTTAAAGTGAAATCTGCAGCTTTGAAGCTTTCAAGAGAAATAAAAAAAGCGACCGGTGCCGATATACCCGTTGTGACCGATTCCGAACCCATCTCGGGCGGACCGCACAAGCCGTGTGAGATACTTATAGGCGACACATCGCGAAAAAGCTCGTCTCTTTCCCCAAAAGACCTTCTTTACAGCGATTATTCCGTTAATGTCTACGATAAGACCGTTTCCGTTTCAGCGGTAAACTATGATGTGTATTCGCAAGCGGTGGACTATATTATCAAAAATTTTGTTTCGGACGGAGTTTTTTCTGTTAAAAAGGAACTCAGATATACTCACCGTGCCGACTATGAGATAGATTCCATGATCCTTTGCGGCAAGGATATTTCGGAATATACCCTTGTTGCCGAAAGCTCCGTATTTTCCGAATATGCCGACGGGCTTGTGCAGAATTTGCTGAAGAAAACGGGCAAAGGTCTCTCGGTTGACGAAAAAACGTCTGCCGACAGGAGCGAGATCATCTTCACTTACGGAGAAGATCTTTCTCCCATGCAGTACAGTATAAAATCGTCGGACGGGGATATTTTCGTGTGCGCACCCTCGGCTTTGGCAAAAAGTGAGGTGTGCGGAAAGTTTGACGAAATACTTTTTTCCGGAGGAAATACAGTGAATAAAGAAAGCTTTGATATAACGGGCGAGGTTACACCCACGAATGAATACGAAAGATTTATAACCATGCGCGGTGCCCTTTCCAATACTTTAAGCAAGCTTACAGATAAAAAAGAGCTTACAGTTGCATATTTCGGAGGCTCTGTCACTGTTGGCCACGGCGCCACAGACCGTGAAAAATATTCGTGGCGTGCTCTTACCACAAAGTGGCTTAAGGAGAATTTCCCCAAGGCGAATGTGACTGAGGTCAATGCGGCAATAGGAGCTACGGGCAGCCATCTTGGCGCATTCAGAACCGAA
>JAFYUY010000133.1 GCA_017549405.1 Clostridia bacterium
ACCGAGTGCGGAATAATCCGTGATGCGGAAGGGGTAAACCTTTCAAAGCTTCTTGTGGAGGTAATGCCCGCTCATATCATCCGCAAAGATGCAGGGCTTGAAAATTCCTCTCTGCGTGATGCAAAAAGAGCTGAAATCGTGAGAGAATATTTTAAAGGATAAATATTTTGTGTGCGAATGCAGCCAAATGCGTTTCGCACTCAGCATTTCCATTTCACATTTAAAGGAGTGACATAAAATGACCGACAGATTCACAGATAACGCCCAAAGGGCTCTCGGCGCGGCATATACCGCCGCGCGCAAATTCGGACACACAAGTGTGGGCAGCGAGCATCTTTTGTTAGGACTTTTATCCCGCACCGACAGTATTGCCGCAAAGCTTATGCAAAAGCACGGCATAACCTTTGATTCTTTCCGGGACCTTATTGCAAGTAAAAGCGGTGTGGGCGATGAGACCGACGAAAATATAGATCTCAGCCCCAGAGCAAAAAGGATTCTTGAAAATTCCCGTGCCGAGGCGATCTCCACCGCACAGAATTACATCGGCACAGAGCATATACTGATGGCTATCCTTCACGAAAACGACTGCGTGGCAGTAAAGCTTCTGCTTGAACAGGGTGTGGATCTCGATGAGCTTTACGCTCAGACCTCCACAGTGGCATGCGGTTTTGAACCCTCGGGTTTCACCTCCGCAACACCAAAAGCTCAGGGAAAGACCGAAAAGAACGGCAAAGCGGGAAGCCCCGGAAGATCCCGCACACCCACGCTCGACAGCTACGGCAACGACCTTACCGCAACAGCTCGTGCGGGAAAGCTTGACCCCGTTATCGGACGCGAGACCGAGATGGAGCGTGTGATACAGATACTCTCCCGACGCACAAAAAACAACCCCTGCCTCATAGGTGAGCCCGGAGTGGGAAAGACCGCCGTGGCAGAGGGACTTGCGCTTAAGATCTCCTCGGGAGAAGTGCCCGACACCATAAAGACAAAACGAGTTGTGACCCTTGACCTTTCGGGTATGCTTGCGGGTGCAAAATACCGCGGAGAATTTGAAGAACGCATAAAAAACGTAATGTCGGAAGTCAAAAATGCGGGCGATGTCATTCTCTTTATAGATGAGATACACACCCTCATCGGTGCAGGCTCTGCGGAGGGTGCAATAGATGCCGCAAACATTTTAAAACCCGCCCTTTCCCGTGGGGAGATCCAGGTCATAGGCGCCACCACCATTTCGGAATACCGCAAATATATCGAAAAAGATGCTGCCCTTGAACGCCGTTTCCAGTCCGTAAATGTGGGCGAGCCTTCAAAGGAAGAGGCAATACTCATTCTTCACGGTCTGCGAGATAAATACGAGGCACACCACAAGGTGAAGATCACGGATGAGGCAATAGAAGCCGCAGTGGAGCTTTCCTCCCGCTATATTGCCGACAGATTTCTGCCCGACAAAGCCATTGACCTTATAGATGAAGCGGCAAGCAAAAAACGCATCGGGGAAATAACGGCACCGCCCGATCTTCGTGAGATAGAAGAAGAAATAAAAAAGCTTGATGCCGAAAAGAGCGAGGCTGTGCGCGCTCAGGAATTTGAAAAAGCGGCAGAGATACGCAACCGTGAAAAGGAACTGCGCACCCGCCTTGATGAGGAAAAACACACATGGGAAGAAAAAAAGCGCACAAGCTGCCCCGAGATAGTATCATCGGATATTGCCGCTGTCGTTACCGCATGGACCTCCATTCCCGTGGAAAAGCTTGCGGGCGAGGAATCGCAGCGCTTACTTGAGCTTGACAACATCTTGAAGGGCAGAGTTATTGGTCAGGACGAGGCGGTTTCCGTCATTGCCCGTGCAATACGGCGCGGCAGAACGGGACTCAAGGACCCAAAGCGTCCCCAGGGTTCGTTTATATTCTGCGGTCCCACGGGTGTGGGAAAGACCGAGCTTTCAAAGGCTCTTGCCGAAGCGATATTCGGTGATGAGGGTGCCATAGTGCGCTTTGATATGTCGGAATACATGGAAAAGCACAGCGTTTCAAAGCTTATCGGTTCTCCTCCCGGCTACGTGGGTTACGATGAGGCGGGTCAGCTTACCGAAAAGATCCGCCGCAAGCCCTATTCCGTAATACTTTTTGATGAGATAGAAAAGGCGCATCCCGACGTTTTCAATATTCTTTTACAGATACTTGAAGACGGGATCTTAACGGATTCCCACGGCAGACGTGTGGATTTCCGCAACTGCGTAATAATCATGACGTCAAATCTCGGGCATTCCTCCGAAGCGGAGCCCAAGAGATTGGGATTTGTCACCGAGGAGCAGTCTGCCGCCGAGCATGACCGTGCAAGCGCACGGGTACAGGAGGCGCTTAAAAACTACTTCCGTCCCGAATTCTTGAACAGGATAGACGAGATCGTGGTGTTCCGCAAGCTTTCCGATGCGGATATTTCAAAAATCGCACATCTCATGCTTTCCGAGATCAAAAAGCGCATAACAGCCCTCGGCATTGACATTGAATTTTCCGATGAGGTGGTATCCATGCTTGCAAAAGCGGGGTTTGATGACCGCTACGGAGCACGTCCTTTGCGCCGTGCGATCCAGCGTCGGATAGAAGACACCCTTTCCGTGGAGCTTCTTGAAGGAAAGATTTCTTCGGGCGACAAGGTGCGGGCAATACTTTCCGACGGGAATATCGTTTACGAAAAAGTGCAGTGATATTATAAAAAATTTAAAAATGCACCGCTTTGTGGGACGGGAGGATCCCGCAAGATTTTGCACCGCACTCTGTAACAGAACTGCGGCAGAATAAAAATGCGGGAGGATAATATCCTCCCCTACAACAATACAAAAAATTGCCGCACTGCGTAGGGGACTTCCCGCACAACGTCGGCAAAATAACAAAATGCGGGACATCATCTTCCCAAAGGAGAATTACAACTTTTTTATGGAAACGAAAACGGAGCGTACCGATACCGATACGCTCCGTTAAATGTTTTAAATACTGCTTTACTGACTGTTTTGTTATCCCAAAGCAACCATGCTGAATACCAGTGCAAAAAGAGCAACGGTTTCGCAAAGTCCGACAACGGTGATGTACTGCGAGAAGCCTTTGCCTGTTTCAGCAAGAGCATCTGCACCTGCGGCACCCGCCTTACCCTGGAAAACAGCGGAAAGAGCCATGGCAACGCCCGATGCAATGCCAAGTCCAAAAAGGAATGCGGGGTCTGCTGCCGATGCCTTCATCTGCTGCATAAGAAGGAAGCCGTAGATGGTCTGTGTGAGGGGCGCACCCGCAAAAACGGTGAGGATGAAGGGAGCTGCCTTGTTGTTCATATAGCACTTTTTCCAGGAACCGATAGATGCCTGACCTGCGATTCCGATACCGATGGCAGAGCCGATAGCGGCAATGCCCATTGTCAATGCTGTGCCCAATAATCCTAAATTCATAATAATTCTCCTTTGTGATTTTATAATAAAATTATTCTTCAAACGGTTTGAATTTGTGTCCACTCCACGACATATCCAGGTGGGAGGAAAATTCCAGGGTGTTAAGTCTTATTCCGTGCACTATTACGGAAAGGACATTAAGGATCATATTAAGTCCGTGACCGAACACCAGAAGGACTATCGCGAGTATCATGAATAAGAAGTTTCCGAAAAGCGGTCCCGCAAGCTCGTTTACGGTGGCAGAGATCGCTCCGCCCGCAAGGCCCACAGCCCACAGTCTTATATAGGAAACGATATCCGAGAATACGTTTACCACGCCAAGCAATACCGAAACGATATTGGTAAGGCTTGAAAGGATAGATTTTATTATGCTGCCCTCATAATTTGAGAACACAAAGCTCATAACAAATCCCACACCCACAAGGGCAATGGCAACGGTTCCCACGGGAACTCCGCCAAGAGTAAGTCCGAAGCTGAATACCTGCGGATTTACAACAAGGCTAAGCACCACGTAATAAATGCCGAGAAGCTGCAGTGCAGATCCTATATCGCCGAGTATCTTCAAAGATCTTCTGTTACGCAAAGCACCCTTTATGTGTGCGACGGTAAGCTGAATGAGGGCAAGGGTAAAGCAGAATATCTGAAGATTCTGCGCAGTGGTAAGTCCCACTCCCTCTCCCGTCCAGGGGAGCGACCAGAGCTTATCTGCATAAACATTTGAAATGACAGGTACCGAAAGGCTCTTGAGCCACTCGGGCAGCTGCTCGGGCGAAAGTCCGAACCAGGTGCAGGTGAGCGTGCCCCACAGTACTGTTGAAAGTCCGAAAAGTCCCACAAGTAAAAACGCGGGAGCAACCGGCTTTTTCTTTATGAGCGACATTACGATGGGAATTGCCGCCGCTGTGCAAATAAACAGTCCGTATCCGCCGTCACCGAAGATTATTCCGAAGAACAGCAGAATGAATGCTAAAAACCAGCCCGAAATGTCGTACTCAAAATATCCGGGCACCGTACCGAGAAAATCGGTAAGGGGGTAGATAAGGCTTACGAATTTGTTGTTTTTGAGTTTTGTCGGAACATTGTCTTCCCCGGTGGGATCTTCTGCAAAAAGTCCCCAGGAGTTTTCCTTTGCGGCACATTTGAGTTTATCAAGGTTTTCCGCCTCGATATAGCCCTTGAAGAAGGCAACCGTTAAAGCATCATTTTCTCCGTCGGAGATCTTTTCCTGCTCCATACCCGTTGAGTATGTTTCAAACTCGATTTCCTTCTGCAGTGCGTCCACGGCTTTTTTCAAAGCCTTGGCATAGCACGAAAACGAAGAAACCTTTTTGTCGGTCTCTTCCGCACGAAGGGTGAGCTGTGCGATCTTCTGCGCCATGGCATCTGTTGAGGTCTTCGGCAGTTCAAATACATAATCGCAAAGCTGAGGCGGAATTTCTCCGTTTTGCTTAACAAGAAGGAATTTTACCGAAGCTTTTGTTTTGCAAAGAGTTACGGTGGTGATATCTGCGGGGAGTGCACCGTATTCACGGCGGGGCATTTCGCAAAGCACCGCATCCACGCCCGCATCGCTCAGTTCTTTCATCTGTGCGGGATCAAGATCGCCCCAGCTCTTCACACGTTCAAGCTCAGCGGACAAAATACCGCGTTCGGAAAGGCAATCTGCCTTTTCTTCGGCAAGGGCGGATATCTCCTTTGCGATCCTGAGCGCTTCCGCAGTATCCGCATCCTTTTGCTCCGCATCACCCGCTTTGCCGATGGCAAAGAGAGCACTTTCAAGCAAAGTTATCTGCTCTTTATAAAGATTCAGCTTTTCTCCGCTTCCCTCGGATATTTCGATGTGAATGATTCCGAGCTTGCGGAGCTTTTTGAGAGTTTCGTTTTTCTTATCTCCCAGAGTTATGAGGGAGATCTTTTTCATTGGCACTATCATAATGTGTATACCTCCTCTGC
>JAFYUY010000134.1 GCA_017549405.1 Clostridia bacterium
TACTCCCTTCTTAGATCTTAAAGCACGATAGGCTTCTGAGCAGCGTTATCGTGTTCTGCACCGGCGTAAACATGGAGTCTTGTGAAGCTCTTGTCGCCGATCTTGTTGTGAGGGAGCATACCCTTTACTGCAAGCTCCATTGCCTTCTCAGGCTTTGTAGCCATGAGAGTTTTGTAATCAACAGTCTTGAGACCGCCGATGTAGCCGGAGTGGTGCTGATAAACCTTGTTTTCAAGCTTCTTGCCGGTGAGAACCGCCTGAGAAGCATTGATGATGATAACGAATTCGCCGCAGTCAACATGGGGTGTGAATTCAGGTCTGTGCTTACCGCGAAGAATGTCGGCAGCCTTAACGGCTGTCTTACCGAGAGGCTGGCCGGCAGCATCGATAACGTACCATTTGCGTTCGATGGTCTCGGCTTTTGCCATGAATGTAGACATAATCCTTAATCCTCCAAATAAATATGATTTCATTAGTCAACGAGCATATTATACCACAAAGATTTGTTTTGTCAAGTACTTTTTTAAAAAAACATAGCAAAAATACGTTTTTTTACCGTTTTTCTTCGATTTTCTGCCAAAATCAAATCCACGGGGAACGTTTTTTGTGCATTTTTATGTTATGTTTTTTAATGCACTCCCACATTTTTTCACAATACTGTTGACAAATCCCTCCTTTTGTATTATAATACATTTGTCGATAGAGGCGCATTTTGCCAAAAGTAGTTTGCCGCACACAATGTTCTGACCGGAACAGCAGCAATTGAAAGGGGCGGATGCCGAAGTCGGTGCACGGCAAAGCACCGGTCTGGCAGACGGAAATAAGATTCCGCCTGTTGTCGCAGAAATGCGGAGAGCTATCCGAAACACTGTGTACCGCAGGGGAATTTTCCTCTGCACGGCATACGATTTTTGGAATAGCTGTTACGCAGCTATTTTTTTAATTTACGGAGGTATTCCCATGAAAAACACGGTTTTCACCGGAGCTGCAACAGCAATCGTAACGCCCATGACAAAAGAAGGCGTTGACTACGTGACCTACGAAAGACTCATTGAATGGCAGATATCGTCGGGCATTGATGCCATAGTTGCCGCAGGCACCACGGGCGAGGGTCCCACCCTTACAGACGAGGAGCACAGAGAGCTTCTTAAATTTACGGTAGACAAAGTAAACGGCAGAGTTCCCGTTATTGCGGGCACGGGTTCCAATGATATTTCCTATGCCGTTGACCTTTCAAAATACGCGTGCGAGATCGGTGCTGACGCACTCCTCGTTGTTACTCCTTATTACAACAAGGCAACTCAGAACGGACTTATACGTTCCTTCACCGACATTGCCGATGCATCCACAAAGCCCGTTATTCTTTATAACGTTCCCTCAAGAACAGGCTGCAACATTCTCCCCGAGACCTGCTCTGTTCTTGCAGACCATCCCAACATCTGTGCCATCAAGGAAGCAAGCGGAAACATTTCCCAAATAGCAAAAACCGCTCAGCTTACCGAAGGCAGACTTGATATATATTCGGGCAACGACGATCAGATAGTTCCCGTATTATCTCTCGGCGGAAAAGGTGTTATTTCCGTACTCTCAAATCTTCTTCCCGCCGAAACATCCGAAATGTGCCACAGCTATATGCGCGGAGATGTGGAAAAGAGCCGCCGTATGCAGCTTGATTACCTTGACCTTGTGGATGCTCTGTTCTGCGAAGTAAATCCCATCCCCGTAAAGGCGGCAATGGCAGCAATGGGCTACGGCGAAGATTATCTGCGTCTGCCTCTTACTCCCATGGAGGACAAGCACCGCGAAAACCTTTATGCTCTTATGAGAAAAGCAGGTCTTAATATATAATTTTTCCGAAGGGATACAAAAAATGAGAATAATTATAAACGGCATATGCGGACGTATGGGCAAAGAAGTTGCACGTCTTGCGTGTGACGGAATGCGCAATTCATCTCTTGTGTGCGGCATTGATGCCTTTGGCACAGCCGATACAGAATACGGTGTGCCATGCTATAAAAGCTTTGATGACGCAAAGAATATTTGTGCCGATGTTATGATAGATTTTTCCCATCATTCCGTAACACCCGCACTTTTGGAATTCTGCATAAGCAAAAATCTGCCCGTAGTGGTTGCCACAACCGGTCACGACGAAAAGGAGCAGGAGCTTATTGCGGAGGCGGCAAAAAAAATACCCGTTTTCCATTCTGCAAATATGTCGCTCGGAGTGGCTCTTCTTTGTGAGCTGGCAAAGACCGCCGCAAAGACCATGCCGGATGCCGACATTGAAATTATTGAAAAGCACCATAACAGAAAGCTCGATGCCCCCTCGGGCACAGCCCTTCTTCTTGCCGATGCCATAAGCACCGTTCGGAACAGTGCGTTTTACGTTTTCGGCAGAGGCGGTCAGAAAAAGCGCGAAAAGAACGAGATAGGCATCCACGCCATACGCATGGGAAATATTGTGGGCGAGCATGAAGTGATCATCGGCACAGATACCCAGACAATAACCTTAAAGCACGAAGCGCACACCCGCGCACTTTTTGCCGAGGGTGCGGTTTCTGCGGCAGCTTTCCTTTCTGGAAAACCCGCAGGACTTTATGCCATGAAGGATATTGTGGAATAATCCGGAATTAAGGACGAATTTAAAATGATATGTAACAATCTTTCCGTGACAAACGACGGAATTCTCACTTTCGGCGGAGCGAATACCGCTGAAATGCTTAAGAAATATGGTTCCCCCCTTTATCTTATGGACGAGAACAAGCTGCGTGAAAACTGCCGCACCTATGTTAACAGCATGAAGGAATATTTCGGAGAAGATGCACTTCCCCTTTTTGCCAGCAAGGCAAATTCCTTCCGTCATATATACCGCATTGCGGCAAGCGAAGGCATGGGCATCGACGTAGTATCCTCGGGCGAGCTTTTCACCGCGAAAAGCGCTGACTTCCCTCTTGAAAAAGCATATTTCCACGGCAACAACAAAACAGACCGTGATATTGCATTTGCAATGGACTGTGGCATTGGTTATTTCGTTGCCGACAACGAGGAAGAAATATGCGCCATAGACCGTATTGCAGGAGAAAAAGGAATCTGTCAGAAAATCCTTTTGCGCCTTACTCCGGGCATCGATCCCCACACCTACGAGGCAGTTGCAACCGGAAAAGTAGATTCCAAATTCGGTTCTGCCATAGTAACGGGCGAAGCGGAAAGAGTAACAAAGATCGCTCTTGAAAAGAAAAACGTTTCCCTTTACGGTTTCCATTGCCATGTGGGTTCTCAGGTCTTTGATTCCGAAGTATATCTTTCGGCATCTGCCATAATGCTGGGATTTGTTGCCGATATGAAGAACAAATACGGCTATATCACCCGCGAGCTTAATCTTGGCGGCGGTTACGGAGTGCGCTATACCGAAAAGGACCCCGTGATCGATATTCCTCAAAATATAAAGCTGGTGGCTCAGAGCCTTAAAGATTTTTGCAGGGAGCTCGGTATCGATCTTCCCGCCATTCGTATGGAACCCGGCAGAAGCATTGTTGCCGATGCGGGTCTGACTCTTTACACAGTAGGCTCTGTCAAGCGCATTCCCGAATACAAAAACTACGTTTCCGTTGACGGCGGAATGCCCGATAACCCACGTTTTGCACTCTACGGCTCGGCATACACCGTGGTTGCGGCAAACAAAATGAACGAGGAATGCACCTTCAAGGCTTCAGTTGTGGGAAGATGCTGCGAAAGCGGAGATATCATTCA
>JAFYUY010000135.1 GCA_017549405.1 Clostridia bacterium
GCTATCCGCAGAGTTATGGATGAACATCCCGACGTGAAAGCCATATATCCCATTCACATGAACCCCGTGGTGAGAGAAGCGGCAAACGCAGAGCTTGCGGGATGCGACAGAATTCGCATTATAGAACCCCTTGAGGTTCTTGATTTCCACAATTTCCTCGCCCACAGCTACATGATACTCACCGACAGCGGCGGAATTCAGGAGGAAGCTCCTTCTCTCGGCAAGCCCGTGCTCGTAATGCGTGACACCACCGAGCGCCCCGAAGGTATTGCCGCAGGCACCTTAAAGCTTGTGGGAACCGATGAGGAAGTTATTTATTCAAACTTCAAAGAGCTTCTTGAAAACCGTGAGAGCTATGAAAAAATGAGCCGCGCTTCCAACCCATACGGCGACGGACTTGCATGCAAACGCATTGCCGACATTCTTGAATTCGGCAAAACAGATATCTGATATACCACGAAAGGAACAAACACACATCCATGATACAGAAACCAAAAGGCACGCTTGACATTCTGCCCGACGAAATTCCGCTGTGGCACAAAATCGAAGACACAGTACGCACCATCACATCAAAATACGGCTTTTCCGAAATAAAGTTTCCCACCTTTGAACAGTCCTCGCTGTTCAAGCGCGGTGTGGGCGGCACCACCGATATCGTTCAGAAGGAAATGTTCACCATGGACGACAGAGACGGCAACGAGCTTTGCCTGCGCCCCGAGGGCACAGCATGTGTGGTAAGAAGCGTTATTGAAAACGGTCTTTTCAACGAGCCGATGCCTTTAAAGCTTTATTACTTCACCAACTTTTTCCGTTATGAAAAACCCCAGGCGGGCAGAAGCCGTGAATTTTACCAGTTCGGTATAGAAATGTTTGGCACAGAGAAAGCATCTGCCGATGCAACGGTCATTTCCGTTGCCGATATGCTCTTTAAAAAGCTTGGAGTTAATGCACGTCTTAACATAAATTCCATCGGATGCCCGAAGTGCCGTCCCAATTACCATGCGGCACTCATAGAATATTTCTCCGCTCATGAGTCCGAGCTTTGCGACACGTGCCGCGAAAGATTAAAGACAAATCCGCTTCGCATACTCGACTGCAAAAGTCCCATTTGCGGTGCGCTGTGTGACAACGCACCGAAGACCGTGGAGCATCTGTGCGATGAGTGCGGTGAGCATTTTGAAGATCTTAAGACTTCTCTTGAAGCCATGGGTATTGAATATTCCGTAAATCCCCGCATCGTGCGCGGACTTGACTATTACACACGCACGGTATTTGAGTTTATTTCCGATGACATCGGTGCGCAGAGCACCGTTTGCGGCGGCGGAAGATATGACGGACTTGTAAAAGAGCTCGACGGTCCCGAGCTTTGCGGAATCGGCTTTGGTCTTGGTATCACCCGCCTTGTGCTTGCAATGAAGAAAAATGCCGAAAAGCAAGGCACGGAACTTCCCACACGTGAAAGACCCCTTATATACATTGCCCCCATGGGAAAGACTGCCGAAACTGCAGCAATATCCCTTGTTCACAAGCTCCGCACAGAGCAAATTGCCGCTGAATGCGACATTACGGGACGTTCCCTCAAGGCTCAGATGAAATATGCCGACAAGATAGGCGCGACTTATGCCGTTGTCCTTGGCGATAACGAAATAGAAAACGGCATCTGTGAGCTTAAAAATCTGCGCAACGGTGAAAAGCGCAGTATTTCCATAGAAGAAATTGCAAATATCAAGGAATAACACAAACGAAAGGCAGGTTTTTATAAATGGCAGAATTTTTAGGTAATATGAAGCGTACCGACTATTGCGGTACCCTTTCGGAAAAAGACATCGGCAAAACAGTATGCGTTATGGGCTGGGTTCAGAAACAGCGTGACCTCGGAAGCTTAATATTCATAGATCTGCGCGACAGAACAGGCATCGTTCAGCTCGCATTTGACGACACAACAGCAAAAGACATTCATGATAAAGCTTTCGCTGCAAGAAGCGAATACGTTCTCGGTGCAGTGGGCACCGTGCGTGAGCGCTCCAGCAAGAATGCAAACATTCCAACGGGTGCCGTTGAAATTTTTGTAACAGAGCTCAAGATACTTGCAGAGAGCCAGACTCCTCCCTTTGAAATAGTTGAAGATTCCAACTGCAACGAGGAACTCAGACTCAAGCACCGCTACCTTGACCTTCGCCGTCCCGACCTTGCAAAAAATATTCTTTTGCGTCACAAGGTGACCAAAGTTACCCGTGATTATTTTGATGAAAACGGATTCGTGGAAATCGAGACCCCCATGCTCATCCGTTCCACTCCCGAAGGTGCGCGTGACTATCTTGTGCCCAGCCGCGTTCACCCCGGCTCATTCTATGCACTTCCCCAGTCACCCCAGCTCTATAAGCAGCTTTCCATGGTGGCGGGATTTGACAGATATATGCAGATAGCACGTTGCTTCCGCGACGAAGACCTGCGTGCCGACCGCCAGCCCGAATTCACACAGATAGACCTTGAAATGTCCTTTGTTGAAATGGAAGATGTGCTTGCCATCGGCGAAGGCTATATGAAACGCGTTTTCAAGGAAATACTTGATATAGATATTGCCCTTCCCCTTCCCAGACTCACCTACAAGGAAGCTATGGAACGTTACGGCTCCGACAAACCCGATGTTCGCTACGGCATGGAGATATTTGACCTTTCAGATATCGTAAAAGACTGCGGCTTCGGAGTATTCACGGGTGCTGTTTCCGGCGGCGGTAAGGTTTGCGGTATAAAGGCAGAAAATGCAGTTTCTATCCTCACACGTAAAGAAGTTGACAAGCTTACGGAATTTGCAAAAGGCATCGGTGCCAAGGGTCTTGCATGGATAAGACTTACTCCCGACGGAATCGCATCCTCCTTTGCAAAGTTCATGACAGAGGACGAAATGAAGGCAATTATTGAAAAGGCGGACGCAAAGGAAGGCGACGTTATCCTCATTATTGCAGACACAAACGGCGGAAAGGTGCTTTCTCAGCTTGGTTCTCTCCGTACCGAAACCGCTCAGAAGATAAATGTGGAGAAAAAAGGCATCGGTCTTTTGTGGATCACGGAATTCCCCTTCTTCGAATACAACGAAGAAACAGGCAACTGGGACGCAATGCACCATCCTTTCACATCTCCCCTTGACGAATGTCTTGATTATCTTGAGACCGACAAAGCATCCGTTCGCGCAAAGGCATACGACCTTGTACTGAACGGCATTGAGCTTTCCAGCGGTTCCATACGCATCACAAATCCCGAGCTTCAGAACAGAATGTTCAACCTCCTTGGCTTTACCAACGAGGAAGCATATGAAAAATTCGGATTCCTGCTTGATGCATTCAAATACGGCGCTCCCCCTCACGGCGGTATGGGTATCGGTCTTGACAGACTTTGCATGCAGCTTTTCGGTTGCGAAAGCCTGCGCGATGTTATTGCATTCCCCAAGGTTCAGAACGCATCCGAGCTTATGACTATGTGCCCTGCGCCCGTAGACGTAAAAGCACTTGATGATCTTGGTATCAAAGTAAAATGATTTTTGCGGGGAAACCATAGGTTTCCCCTTTTTGTAAACGGCGATCAAAGGTTATGGAAAATTGAAAATCGAACAACCGGAACTTTTAATTATTCATCACTCATTATATTTGCCGATATGCTCGTTTACATTTGATATTTCACACTCTTTATAAGGAGTTCCAACATGAAAACAAACATCATTAAAAAAGCCGTGTGCACCCTGCTTGCGGCATCCTGCCTTTTTTCCGTATCCTGCGGACAAAAGAGATCTGAGCTTGCCCTTTACGGTGTGGGTCCGGACGGCGATGTTATGGCGGGCATGACAGAGGGAATGTTCAGCTATTTTCTCTCACAGCAGAAAAGCCAGTACTATACCGTGCTGCGATTCAACGACAACACCATAACCTCGGATTCCCCCGAGATATGGAACAGAAAAGCTCCGAGCGGAAAGACCTTTGGCGAAGAATTTTTTGAGGATGCGCTTGATGAAGCCGAAACTCTTATGACCGCCAACACCATGCTTTATTCCATGCCGTCGGCTGACAGCAAAAAGAAGCACTATGAGCTGCCCGAAGATTATCTTGACTACATCGATTCGCTGGTGGCTCAAAATGCCATTGAAAAATACGGCTCAGTCATGGCTTTTGAAGATTATCTTTTGAATTTTGGCGCAACTCTTGAAGATTACACCAATCTTTACATTATGACGGCAAATGCAGACCTTTTAAAAGAAGCCCTTTTTGCCGACGGCACGGGTGCTTATCAAATAACCGAAGAAGAAAAAAAGCAGTACTTTGCAAACAACTATTACAGCGTGCGCCATATTTTTATCAATACGTCATATGATGAAAAGATAGACGGCACAAAAGCTCCCGCCTCTCCCGCAGAAACACAAAAGCGAACCGAAAAGGCATCGGAGATCCTCGCTTTTATCCGTGGCGGCGGAACATATGAGGAAGCCGAAAAGGAA
>JAFYUY010000016.1 GCA_017549405.1 Clostridia bacterium
GCTTTGTGGTGAATGTGGATCTTGTTCCCGAAAGAAGAACGGGTGAATCCGATGAGGACTATGAAAAAAGACGTGTGGACGCGTATCTTGGCACAGGTACCCCCGAATACGAGGACGCATGGGAAAAACTTAAGTATTTTGTTGATGCCTGCTTTGAGCGCGGTTTTAAAGTATGGATATATGATGAGCTTAAGTACCCTTCGGGCGCTGCGGGTAATAAGGTTATAAAAACAGACCCCGATTATCAGGTAAAAGGACTTGTGTGCTTCAGCTGCGATGCAGACGGCGGATGCGGAACCCTTGAATGTGCCGACGGAGACCTTGTTTTTGCGGGAGCTTATCCTATTCTTGAAAACGGGCTTCTTGATGCGGAAAATGTGCTTTCGGTGAAAGCGGAAGACGGGAAAGTGCTTTATGATCTGCCGGACGGCAGATATAAGGTATGCGCATTTTATACCAAAAAGCTTGCCTTTTTAACGGAAAATCTTGTGCCATACACAGACCTTATGCGTGCCGATGCGGTTGATTGCTTTATTGAAGTTACGCACGGAGAATATCTTAAGCATCTGGGAGAGGAAACGATATCGAAAATAACGGCGTTCTTTACCGATGAGCCGGGTCTTCCCACTCACGGTTGTTCAAGCTATTTTTACGAAAAGGGAGCAATATGTGCATGGACGGAAGAACTCAGCCGTATATTTCCCGAGCTGCCTTCCCGCTGCGTGGACATTTTCTTTGACACAAAGAGAAATTTTCTGCCGTGTGACGCTGATTTCCGCAGGAGCTACTGGCAGGAGGTGTCGCGGCTTTTTTCGGAAAACTATTTCGGAAGAATTGCCGCCTGGTGCCAAAAGCACGGCACCCGCATGACGGGGCATCTTTACGGCGAGGAGACTCTTGGAATGCAGATAGGTCTGAATGCAGACCTTTTTGGTCTTATGCGCCATATGCAGATGCCGGGGGTCGACAGACTTTACTGCACGGAACCGAGGGATGTCATCGCCGAAAAGACCGCTACCTCTGTTGCGCACATGTACGGAAGAGAATACACCATGAGCGAAAACAGCTTCCATCTCGAAAAGACCTTCTGGGACATGGGGGACAGCATCAATGCCTTTAACAGGCAGAATTCCGCATATTATCAGATCCAGCTCGGACTCACAAATATTTCAAGCTATTTCACATACCAACCCTATAAAGAAGACGCGGAGCGCAGAGCTTTTGAAATATGCACCGCCCGTGCTGCGGAATTCATGGCAACGGGAACACATAAGGCGGACATTTTAGTGCTTATCCCAATGGAATCTGCGTGGGAGCAGTTCACACCGCAGGATCACAAATACTGGCTGATTGGTCCGTGCATTGTGGCACCGTATCAGCATCAGCCGCTTCAGATACTCGAAAAGGCATACGGCGAGACCCTTAAAAGGCTGGAGGACGGAAGGCTTGATTTTGACCTTACGGATTCCCGCGGCCTTGCCGAATGTACTGTGGAAAACGGCTTGATAAAGACTCCGTACGAGAGTTTTTGCCATCTTGTTGTATTTGACAGCGGATACCTTACAGATGATGTGTGTGCGCAGATAGAAAAGTTTCTTGAATCGGGAGGCACGGTGACCGCGGTGGACGCTGTGAATCCGTCCGAGAACTGCAGGATTTGGGCAAAAAAATACCCCGAAAGATTTATCCGCTCGGGTTTTGAAAATATATGCGGTGCGGTTCTTTCGGG
Source organism: Clostridia bacterium (assembly GCA_017549405.1). Classification (GTDB taxonomy): domain Bacteria; phylum Bacillota; class Clostridia; order Oscillospirales; family CAG-382; genus UMGS1052. The sequence continues at coordinate 1,730 of JAFYUY010000016.1, forward strand.
AAATGCAGGAAGAACGCTGGAGCTTATTGCACCCGATACGGTGCGTGTGAGAAAATCAGAAACGGACGATGCCGAGTTGTGGTTTATCCACAACAGAGCCGATGCGTGCACGGTTACTGTGTGCGAGCGAGGAGATTTTGTCAAAATGACACCTGATTCCGAAAATATATCACACATTTATTCAGACGGCAGTTTCACTATGACAATGGATGCGGGAAGCGTTGTTATGCTTGTCCGCGAAAAATAATAAATATTAAAATTTCAGGAGGATCTATCATGGCAATACCGAAGGCAAAGCAATATATTCTTGATTTTGAACAAATGGGATTTGGAATGTTTATTCACTGGGGACTTTACTCACAGCTTGGCCGTGGAGAATGGATACTTAACGTAGGAAAGCTTGATAAAACCGAATACGAAAAGCTTTCGGATACCTTTACGGCAGAAGATTTTGATGCGGAGAAAATAGTTCTCACCGCAAAGAGCGCAGGATGCAGATACATAACCCTTACCACACGCCATCACGAGGGATTTTCGCTGTATGATACCTGCGGACTTTCTGATTACGATGCTCCTCACAGTGCGGCACACCGCGATCTTATCCGAGAATTTGTGGATGCCTGCAATAAGCACGGTATCGTACCTTTCTTTTATCACACAACGCTTGACTGGCACGAAAAGACGTTTGACACTGATTTCGATGCTTATCTTGAATACCTGAGAAAGAGTGTGGAAACTCTTTGCAAAAATTACGGTAAGATCGGTGGCTTGTGGTTTGACGGTAACTGGTCAAAACCCGATGCCGATTGGAAAGAATCGGAGCTTTATGCCACTATACGCAAATATCAGCCCGAGGCTATGATAATCAATAACACGGGTCTTGGCGCACGCGGTGAGTTGGGAAATCCTGAAATTGATTCCGTGACCTTTGAGCAGGGCAGACCCACACCCATGAACCGCGAGGGTATGAGCAAGTATGTTGCAGCAGAAATGTGCCACACCCTGAATAACCATTGGGGAATCGGAAACGAAGACCTTGACTACAAATCACCGGGTGAGCTTATAAAATCCCTTTGCGATTGCCGAAAGGTAGGCGCAAACTATCTTCTTAACATCGGCCCCGAAGCACAGGGCGCCATCAATCCTTTTCAAAAAGAATTGCTTGGTATTATCGGCAGATGGATGAATATTTTCGGAGAAGCGGTCTACAACGGCAGACCTTGCGGAATTGGCGGTGTTGGAAGCAACTTCGGACTTCGCAGTACCGACGGAAAATACATTTATCTTTTTGTTTACGATCTCGGCTCCATAGGCGATAAAAACGTTACGGTAGGCGGAAAATACAGCGGAGCTTATTCCTTCGGAGGCGTTACCGATAAGATAGCTTCCATTGAATGGATGGATATGGAAGGAAATCTGGAATTTACTCAGTACGGAACAACTCTCAGCGTTGAATTGACGGGACATCCTTACGGCAAATCCTACCCCGTAAGAGTCGCAAGAGCCACTGTGGGTTGAAAAAATTGATATAAGTAATGCAGAACCTTGTGTTTTGCAATTTGTGAAAGGACCCGATTTTATCCGAAACTATGATGACTTTTGTTCCGAATTATTACAGTAAATTTTCGTGCATTGCCGAAAAATGCACTCATAACTGCTGTATTGGCTGGGAAATAGATATCGATGAAGAAACTCTTGGCAAATATATGCATATGGGCGGGACTATGGGAAAACGGCTGAAAGCAGGGATAAGCTTTGACGAAACACCGCACTTTGTGCTTTCTGCCGACGAAAGATGTCCTTTTTTAAATTCCCGTGGACTGTGCGATATAATAGCGGAATGCGGCGAGGACCACCTTTGCGAGATATGTAAGATGCACCCCCGTTTCGTAAATACCTATTCGGAATTTTGCGAAATGGGGCTGGGGCTTTGCTGCGAAGAGGCGGCAAGGATAATTGTTTCCGAGGAAATGGATTTTTCGCTTGTGTGTGAGGAGCTTTCGGAAACGGACAACCTCTTTCGCGAAGCTCCACTTCTTGTCGAGGCGGAATTTCTTTCAGAGCGTGCGGAAATTTTTGAAATCATTCAAAACAGATCCTTGTCTGTTGCACAAAATGTTTCGGAGTTATGCGGAAGATACGGAATCGATATGTCGTTCCCCGATATGTCGTCCCTTTGCGAGATATATCTTTCACTTGAACGGTTAGATCATAAGTGGACAGAGCTTCTTGAAGAGCTTTCGCATAGCGATATCGGTGCCGGATGTATTGGTATTTCCGAATTTGAACGGGCGTCCCGCAATCTTTTATGCTATTTTATTTACCGACATTCGGCAGAAAGTCTTTATGACGATGACATGGAATCAAAAGTGAAATTTGCTGTTGCAGGAACTTTCATTATAATCGCTCTGTGTGAAATGCATAAAGAAAAGTCCGGAAACATTGCCGAAACGGATATTGCGGAATATGCGCGCATGTTTTCGGCAGAAGTAGAATATTCCGAAGAAAATACGCAGATGCTTTTTGAAATTCTTTAAACAGTAATTTTTCAGGAGGAAAAATGCAAACAGCTTCATTTTTTGTGGGCATCACCGCAGTGGTGCTTTATTTTCTGGGTTATCTTCAGGAAAAACGTAAAAACATAATCATTTTCAATGTTTCTTCCCGCATACTTTACATTTTACAGTAAATCTTACTTGGTGCTTTTGAAGGTGCAGTGCTGGATATAATGGGTGCTCTTTCCTCGGTACTTGCGGGTAAAAAAGATTCGGGATTTATAAAAAAACACCGCAAAGCGTTTTTTATCATAGCAAACATTCTTATAATTGCGGCGGGGATTGCCCTTTACCGCAACATTTTCAGTATACTTCCTATAATCGGTGTTTTGCTTCATACGGGAGCTTTTTGGATAGACGAAGAAAAGACAATACGGAGAATATCCTTTGCAGGTTCGCCCTTCTGGCTTGTGTATAATTTTGCAAGCCATGCCTACGGCTCGTGCATCGGAGATATCCTGTCCATGATATCCCTTGCCGTATCTATGATAAAATATGATATTACCCCCAAAAAAAACGGAGAAAAAATAAAATGCAAAAACTGACGGAATATAAGCAGAATCTTCACACCCACACGCGCTATTGCGACGGAAATAATACCGCCGAGGAAATGATACTGCGTGCAATAGAACTTGGATTTGACACCCTGGGTTTTTCGGGTCACTCATATCTCGGCTTTGAAATGTCCTGGACCATGTCAGCGGAGGGTACCGAAAAATATAAGGCGGAGATACGTGAACTCAAGAAAAAATACGCTTCCCGTATAAATGTCCTTTGCGGTCTTGAATATGATATGTATTCGCAGACTCCGATAGAAGGATATGATTATCTTATCGGATCATGCCACGGGTTTTACATGAACGGTACCCGTGTGGAATGCGATTCAAATATCGAAAGCGTAAAGCAGGACATAAAAGAATTTTTCGGCGGCGACGGTATGAAATATGCCAAAGAGTATTACCGCAATATGGCAAAGCTTTATGATTACGGAGATTTTGATGTTGTGGGGCATTTTGATCTTTTGACAAAGTACTGCGAGCAGGAAGAATTATTTGATGTCAATTCCCTCGAATACAAAAACGCAGCTCTTGAAGCACTTCACGCACTTTCATCGGGTAGAGGAGTGTTTGAGATAAATACAGGTGCCATATCCCGTGGGTACAGAACAACACCGTACCCGGCTCCTTTTTTGCTCAAAGAAATGAAAACTCTCGGGTGCCGTGTTATATTGACCTCGGATTGCCACGACAAAAATTTTCTTGACTGCGAATATAAAAATTCGCTTGAATTTATTCGTGCTTGCGGTTTTGATAGTGTGTGCGTGTGGGAAAACGGCGGATTCTGTGAGGTCGGAATTTAAAATGGTATATCAAAAGAGCTGAGTCTGCGACTCAGCTCTCTTTTTCGGTTATCATATTTATCCCCCGTATTATAACATCGTGATTTATGGCACCAAGTGCGTTTACCACAATGAATCCGTCTGCATTTATAAAATACGTGGCGGGTACGGAATTAACGTAATAAGCGTATGCCGCGGAAGATTCGGTGTCGTAATAAACCGGGAATGTGTAGCCTGTATCACTCAGAAATTTTTTCGCGGTTTCAACTGTTTCGCGTCTGCCATCGGCAAGATTTACCATCATAAACACAATGTCATCTCCGTATTCCCGGTATACTTTGTCAAAATCAGGCATTTCTCTCTTGCATGGACCGCACCAGCTTGCCCAGAAGTTCAGTACTATAGGTCTGCCCCTGAAGTCCGAAAGCTTTACCGCTTTGCCGTTATTATCCGTTACGGTAAAGTCGGGGGCGGGATAAAGTAAGTTTCCCTGCACTTTGCCGTTTTCCGTTTCTTCCGTAACAGGAGATTCCAATTTTTCAATATTTACATTTTTGCTCAGTCTGTTATAAAGAAGCGAAGCTCCTCCGACAAGAGCAACGAGTAGTATAAGTGATATTATAAAACTTTTTTTGTTTTCCATTTTCATAACCTCCGTCAGCTTAGAGCGTAAAGCAATCTGCCCAAAAATCCTGTTGCCATAGCGAGTCCCACAATTATAAGAAATATTCCGCAGACTGTGTTTATCACTTTGTAGTTGCGCTTTATGAATGAAAAGATGTTTTTCATTCGATCTAAAAGTATAGCGCAGAGCATAAAGGGAATTCCAAGTCCCAGCGAATAAACAAGAAGCATAAGAGTGCCTTCAAGCATTTTGCCGCTGCCGGATGCCATCATAAGTGCAGAACCAAGAAAGGTTCCGACACAAGGTGTCCAGCCGACAGAAAATATCATGCCGAACAGTATGGAGGAAAGAA
>JAFYUY010000136.1 GCA_017549405.1 Clostridia bacterium
GCATATTATAGAATTCGATGCCCCAGAATACATATTCCATAAGGTTGGAAAGGTATTTCACATTTGTCTGTATGCAATCGCCCGTGGTGCTCGAGCGCTGGTGTGTTACTGCTGTGTCGTATATCTGATACATCCAGTTGTTTTCCACGTGATAACCGTTGCATCCGCCATACACCTGAACGGCATTTCCGTAGTTGGTGGCAGCGCCTGTGGAGCCGAGATTGAGCACCGAGCCGCCCAGCCACGAGAATACGCAGTTTGTAACGCGCACATTTTTGCAGGTGCCGAATGCGATGGCGTGAGCGCCCGTGAATTTGAATGCAAGGTTATCGAATATTACATTCAAAGGCGCTCCGTTGAATATATGGGAGCTTTCGCCTATCTCAATGGATTTGAATCGGGAGCCGGGATTGCCGTCCTTGCTGTAAAGGTAAAGCTCGCCGGGAGTGGAAACGGAATTGTTTGTGAGAACCGAATAAAACTGAAGATCTCCCGAAAGCTCTTCGGGTCCGTCAAAGCCGTGGGTGGCTTTGTTCATTATGAGTCCGTATTTTTCGTGGTAGGAGCTTTCGCTGTAATCAAAAAGATCGTGGTCGAAGCCAATAATACCGACATTTGTAACAAGATCGGTGAGCTTCCATACGTTTTTCCATTCTGTTTCTACCCAAAGCGCAGGGTCTGCATAATTCTTCTTTGACTGCATGATAAGTGGCTTGGGTCCCTCACCGTAGCTTCCGTATACCACGTTGTTGAGCATTCCTGCGTTGCCGCGGTAAATGCCTCCGCGTTCAAAAAGGATGGCTGAATTACGCTTGGGAGATTTGAGTGACGCAACATTCGCCATGGTCTTCCATGCGGTTTCGGGAGAAAGACCGTCGTTTTCGTCATTTCCGCTCTTTTCGGAAACGTAGTATATATCGCCCGTCACTTTATCGGCATATATATCAAGAGTGTTGGGCGTGTTAAGCACGTCCTTTTTCATCTGCTCGGAAATGATATCAATTCCGTCGCGTATCCCGTCTGCAGAAAGCTCGCCTGCGCGGTCATAAAGACCTTTCACATACTCCTCTGCATTTTTGCCCGCAAGAGTGTAGGGTGTGGCAGCAGCCTTTGCTGTCCACGCAACGTTTTCCGCCCCCGCTGCCGCGATTATCCGCGGCTTTGCCCAATGGGATTCTATATCCGAGAAGGAGGCTGCACCGCCCGCCTCAGCGGGAATTCTGCCGAGATATCTGTTTGCCATGGTAACAACTTCAGCTCGGGTTATGCTTGCATCGGGCTTGAAGGTTCCGTCGGGATATCCCGCAACTATGCCGTTTACCGCAGCATAGGTTACTGCATGAATGTATTTGTGGTCATCGGGTACATCGGAAAAGTTTTTAACTTTTACCGACGAGGGAACACCGTCAAGTGTACTTATTTTATAAAGAAGCTCTGCGAATTCCGCGCGGGTTATGTTCTGAGAGGGAAGGATATTTCCGTCCTGTGCAATTTGTGAAAGAACACCCAAGGTCTGCAAAAATCCGATGTAGCTGTCGTACCACGCTCCGCTCTCGGCATCTTTATAATTTGCAGAAACTTTGCCTTTTATGGAATTTTCATCGGTAATAAGTCTTGTCACAAGAGTAAAAGCTTCGGCACGTGTCATGTTGTTCTGCGGGAGGAATGTGCCGTCGGCATAACCCGCCACAAATGCCGCATTTTTGTTTGCCGCAACTATTACGGGGTCCACAATATCAATGGTATTCTGTGCGGCAGAAAGCGTGTATTTTCCGTTTTCCGAGGTTACCATGTTGCCGTTTATGATTGCAGTCTTGGCGGGAATTCCTATGGTATCGGAAAGCAAGACCGTTCCGTCGGAATGGTCATATTCTCCCATGCCGTTCTTTATTACAGCAAAGATATCGGCACAGCCCGCAGGGAGCTTTGCTCCGTTTGCTTCATCGGCAATTATAATAGTCTTTCCCGAAACGGTTCCCGTGCCGAGAGTTATTTCTCCGACTTCCGTTCCGAAAATGCCAACATAAAGATTTCCCGAAACCTTGCCTCCGTCAGGGCGTATAACAAGCTTCGAAATTTCTCCGCCGTTTACAGTCACGGAAATATTTCCGTTATATTCGCCGTTTCCCGCAAGGAGAGAGGTCACTTTTGTATCCTTAACAGATATCGTGGAATTTCCTGAAGCGGTACCCTTCTCGCTGCCCGCAACAAGATTTTCGATCTTTACGTTTTCTGCCGTGATCTCGGTATCTGCCGAAAGGGATTTGCCCTTTACCGCACCCGAAACGATGTTGCCGAAGTTTCCGTCTTCAAGAATAATGGTGGATTTTGACGTAGCTTCACCCGATGCAACAGATACGGGATGCACGTAGCGTGCGTTTGTGGTGGTGCCCCTTAAAAACTTAGATTCGAAGTAGGAATCAACCCCCGAAGCCGCATGGAAGGTATGACCGTTTGCGAAAATATAACCACCTTCGGGCATTCTCACATAAAGGTCGTTTAATATAAGGTCGCCGCCAAGAGCAGGGGTGGAGGTTCCTCCAGCTGCAAAATCAAGAATGTTTTCTATGGGATTGTTACCTGTGGCTTGAATATAAACAGGTGCTCTTCCTTCGGTATCCTTAAAGGAATTCACGGATATTTTTCCCGAAAAGATCATTCTTCCGCCCTCAGCACCCAAAGCCTTCAGAGCTTCACCGAAGCTTTTGGATGCGGTGTAGGATTTTCCGTTGAATCCCATCTTTCCGAAAGAGCTTATAAAAGCAAATCTTTGACCGTCTATTTCCGCAACATTCGCCGATGCCGCAAAAGCGGTAAAGGGTACGGAAGAGAGCACGAAAAGAAGAGCAAGGATAAGGGATAAGATTCTTGTTTTTCTCATGTTTTTGAGTCTCCTTGAAAATTATATGCTGCCGCGCAGTTCAAAAATATTATCGCAGGTCAATCAGTAATAAACCGCATAAAAGCCCGACGGATAATTATTAATATTATAACATATATCTTATTTTTTCTCAACCAAAAGTATCATGTGATTATAACCAAAAATCAAGATGCGTTTTTGCCAACAGTTACAAAAACGGGGATCAAAAAAGTCTCCGAAGCGAAGACTTTTTACAAATAAGTTATCTGTTCCGTTTGAAATTACCGTTTTTTGTTTTTATACTCCTTCGGCGATATTCCCACGCTTGCTTTGAAGACCGTGGAAAAATACAAGGGATCTGAAAACCCCGAAAGAAATGCCACGTTTTTAACAGAATCAATACCATGGTCAAACAGCGATACCGCATATTTCATGCGCATATTGCGCAGATATTCCGAATAGCTCATCCCCGTTTTTTCCTTGAAAAGATGGGAAAGATATTTGTAATTGTAGGAAAGCTCTTCCGAAAGAGCCGCTATGGAAAGAGTCGGGTCATTGAAACGCTGTTCTGTTATTTCCATTATTGTATCAACAAGGCGTATTTTTTCCGAAGTCTCCCCTTGCATACGTGAAAAAGTATAAAGGAGAATGCTCTCTGAGGCAATGTCTATATTCTCGCCCGAGGCACGGGTAAGACTTTCGTGCCAAAGAGGTATTGTTCCGTCAAACCCCGAGAAGCATCTTTTCACCTTGCTTACGCAGAATCTTTTAAGAAGTGCCTCTGCTCTCCCGCCCGAAAAATCAATATACATATATTCGCATTTTTCATCCTCCCGCGGTATAACGCAAAAAGTCTCGTTTTCAAAGCCGAAAACAAGGCTTCCTGCAGAAAAATCCACAGAATGAGAATCAAAAAGAAACCGACCCGCACCAAAACGCACAAGGATTGCACGGAAACTTTTTAATTTCATGGGCGTTCTCATAACCGTTTCTTCGGATTCATATATAAAGCAGTTTACTTTAAGAGTATCGGGAATTCCCGGCTGTACAAATTTGCAAATGTTTTTACTTTTCATAACACTCATCAGTTCAGAATTTCCGCAGGCGGTGCACCGGGAACTCTCTTTAACGGCACCGCAAAATCAAAGGCTTTGTTTACCACCTCAAACTCCGCACGCTCAGCAGAAAATATCTCGCCGTCTATACACACATCTGTTATTCCGTTTCTCGGGACAATGGAAATTTTGCGGCATTCCTTGCTTAAAAGAATATTTTCGATCCCGCGTTTGTCGTGCAAAGTACCTTTCATATATCCCGGCAAAAGGGAAATAAATTTACCGCGCGGCACATCCTTTATGATATTTATATCCATGGTTCCGCTGAGAACGCATGCTTTGGGATTGCTTTTTATACCACCGCCGCAAAAGCATCCGTTGGCGATGGAGGTGAGCAGAAGTTTGCCGCTGTGCACCTTTTCTCCATCAAGAAATATATCAAGATCTGCGCCCTTTTTCCCCGCAAGATTTATGAGTATGGAAAGAAAATAAGCAAAGGAGCCCCGTATAAAAGGTTTTGTTTTAAGGCGTGACGTGAGGCTTGCCACGTTGCAGTCAAAGCCTATATTTATCATATTGGCACAGTAACCGCAGATCTTATGTTCACCTGCGGTAAGGGTGTATTTTATGGCATCGCACCATACGGTCGTGCAGGTCATCTGTTCATTAACATCCGAAAAATCGAGGTATTTATCAAAATTCCGACGAAAATCGTTACCTGTACCCGAGGGGATAACACCTATTTCGCACCCCTCACACTCCATAACTCCGCACAGCACTTCGGAAAGGGTGCCGTCTCCGCCGCACGCAATAAAACGGGCGGGGCCGTTTTTTTCGCAATAGGCTTTCACAAAATCAGCCGCATCTCCGCGGGAGCGAGTTATGTAGATATCAGCATTTTTTCCCGCATCACGGACAGTCTTGGAAATGCTGTCCGAAAGATCCTTTTTTCCTGCGCATGGGTTTATTATGAATATCGTTTTCATTTGATTTCCTCTGTTTGCGATTTTATGCTTTGATTATACAACAAAATCTCAAAAATCTCAAGTATTTCAAACTTTTTTAAATGAAATTATGGAAAAATCCTATTGTAACAGCAGATATATGTTGTATAATATAATTGAACGGGACGATCTTTCGTTCAAAAACATACGACCAGTTCTTTTGTGAGGTATGATATGAAAAATCTTAAAATAGGTGTTTTCGGCACAGGCAGAGGTGCACACATTGCGCGCAATTTCATGATGGCAGGCTGCGATATCGTTGCCATGTGCGATCTTGACGAAAAAAGACTTAAAAGCGGTGCTGCATATGTCGGCGGCACTCCCGCACTTTACAAAGATTTCGACGAGTTTATACAGCACGATATGGACGCTGTTATCCTTGCCAATTATTTCCATGAACACGCACCGTTTGCCATAAAGTGTTTTGAACGCGGCATCCATGTTTTTTCCGAATGCATAAGCAACGGCACCATGGCAGAGGGCGTGGAACTTATCCGTGCCTTTGAAAAGAGCACTTCCGTCTACATGCTGGCGGAAAACTATCCGCAAATGATATTTAACCGAGAGATAAAGCGCATTTGCGACAGCGGGACCCTCGGCAAGATACTTTATGCGGAGGGTGAATATAATCATCCCGGTGACGCCTGGAACATAGATTTCAAAAAAGAATACTGCTACTTCCGCAAACATTGGCGCAACTTTCTGCCCCGCACTTACTATATAACCCATTCCCTGGGACCTGTTATGAATGCCACGGGCGCCACACCGAAAAAGGTGACCGCATTTGCTGCATTTGCCCCCGTTGCGGGAGAAGCTCCCGTTTCATCTTATGTGGGCGACCGTGCGGCAATCGTCACAACACAGAATGATGACGGTTCCATATTCCGCATTACGGGCTGTGCGGGATTCGGTGCTCACCACAACGCTTACCGCGTGTGCGGAACAAAGGGGCAGATAGAAAATCTTCGTGGCATGGGCGACAAGGTTATGCTGAGATACAACGATTGGGAAATGCCCGAAGGAGCGCAGGAGATAAACTGCTATGAGCCGTCATGGAACGACCGCGATGAAGAGCTTATAAAAAAGAGCGGTCACGGAGGAGGAGATTACCTCACGGCGCGTATGTTCGTAGAATGTATACGCGAGGGAAAACAACCGCCTCACCCGTTTGACATTCATTCCGCAGTTGCCATGTCCTCCACGGCGATCCTTGCCCACCGTTCAATGCTTGAAGGCGGAAAGCCCTATGATATTCCCGATTTCCGTCTCGAAGAATGCCGCAAGCAGTATGAGAACGACAGACTTTCGCCCTTTTATCTGGCAGACGGCACACCTCCCACGATTCCCTGCTGCTCACATACCGATTTTGAACCCTCCGCCGAGCAGCTGGCACTTTTTGATAAGGTCCTTTCGGAATAACGGAGCTTGATCCGTCATGCACGGAGCCGGTCCGCTTATCGCGGCTGGCTGATTTGCAACTGAAATCATACATAAATAAAGGGGCTGTGAAAGCCCCTTTTTTATATTTGGTTGATCTGTCAACAACAGAGCATGATTTCAATACCTCTGTCCAAGGTTTTCGCCATCACCCGCAAATTATACCGCCACCGAGCAAGACTCCGTCCTCATCATACAGTACGGCAGACTGACCGGGAGTTGCGGCTCGTTGGGGCTCGTCGAAGGTAAGATCCAGTTTATCATTTTGTGCATTGTAGAAAACATCTGCATATGCAGCTCTTGCGGAATATCGCAGCTTTACAAAAGCCTTGAAATTCATGTCTGCGCCCGTTTTGTCAAACGCCTGAAAATTAACATCACGTACTGTGACGGTGGTGGTATAAAGTCCGTCCTCGGGGCAGAGTATCACGCGGTTATCTGCAAAATCCTTTGATTTAACATACAAGGGCGCCGGAAGTGAAAGCCCAAGACCTTTGCGCTGACCCGTGGTATAGCGGATAATTCCTTTGTGAGTTCCAAGCACTTTTCCGTCCTCGGTCACAAATTCACCGGGCGCAAATCTTGTTCCGAGAAAATCCTCCACAAAGTCGGCATAATCGCCGTTTATAAAGCATATATCCTGGCTGTCCTTTTTGCCCGCTGAGGAAAAACCGTGCTCGTGCGCTATGGTGCGGGTCTCATCCTTCTGATACGTGCCCAGCGGAAACACAAGATATTCCACCTGGGAAGGAGAAAGCTTCCACAAAACATAGCTCTGATCTTTTTTGGGATCGGAAGCCTGAGAAATGACCTTCCTTCCGTATTTTTCGGAATATTTGCAGTTTGCATAATGACCCGTTGCAACACCGCAAAAACCCGCATCTTTTGCCATATTTATAAGCATTCCGAGCTTTATTTTCGGGTTGCATTCCACGCATGGGTTTGGTGTGTCGCCCTTTGCGTAGCTTTCCGCAAAACCCCGCATTATGCTGTTTTTGAATTCTTCTCTGCAATCGCGTATGGTGTGGGGGAGCCCGAGTTTTTCGCACAACACCCTTGCATCATCCGCTTCTTTTTCTGTGCCGGGGCACATGATGAGAGTGACTCCCGACACGTCATACCCCTCATTTTGCAAAAGCAGCGCTGTGACGGCGCTGTCCACGCCGCCGCTCAACGCTGCAATAATTTTTTTATTCATATTCTATTTCTTTTCCCGTAAATTCTGCATGATATCCGCCGCACTTGCCTGCAATACGTGAGATCTTAATATTTTCCCCGTCCACCTCAAACTTATAGGTGATCTTGTGGGGGCAATTTATGCCGCGAAGGGTAAATATCAGAGCATCTCCCTCCGTGCGTGCACACGAGAAATATTCAAGATCACGATTGCGATTTAATGTCAGATCATCAAGCGTAGGCATCACAAAAGCGCCGCGCATAACACCGTATGTCCATTCTCCCGAAACACCCTCCATAACGTTTGCGCGCTCACAGGAGGTGAGCACCGCATTTATGCCGCAAGGTGTTTTATCGAAGCGTACGGATGAAAAACCGCACGGATTTTCATCAAGGGCAAAGGCTTTACCGACAAACTTAACGTCATCTGCATTTATTTTATCTGCCCCATAAAATTCCTCAAGGAAACTGTCAAGCTCATTGCCTATGGGCGCAGGGTCGTTATCCAGCGCATTTATGAAGTCGAAGAAGCAGTCCATTTCCGACTGCATATCACCGCACTCGGCAATTGCCGCGATCACGATATTTTTCTCGGGGTAAACTATACATGCCTGACCGAAGGCACCGTCTCCGCGGAATCCGCCGCGGTAATTGCGCCAGAACTGAAGCCCGTAACCGGCACACCAATCGGGGTTGCCGTTGCCCGAATTGTCGGAAATTGCGGTCTGCGCGGTTTGCACATATTCTTCGGAAAGAAGTCTTTTGCCGTTCCATATGCCACCATTTAGGTAAAGAAGTCCCAGCTTTGCCGCATCATCGCAGCACACATTGAATCCGACTCCGCCTTCGGAAAATCCGTGAGCGGAAAACCATTCCGAACCGCATATATCCATATGGCAGAAAAGACGGCGTTCAAGAAGATCAAGTACCGTAAGCCCCGTTTTTTTCGTTACGCAGGCAGAGGCGATATATGTTGCACCCGTGTTATAGGCAAAATGAGTTCCCGGTTCATGCTCGGGAGGAAGGGAAAGAAAAGCTGCCACAGGGTCATCAGTGGGGAGGATCCTTGTCATAACACAGCCGTCATGTCCCGTGTTCATGGAGAGCACATGACGCAGAGTCATTTTTTTGGTGTTTTCGGAAACATTCTCGGGCACCTTTTCGGGGAAAATATCTATTATCTTATCGTCAAGGGAAAGATATCCCATATCACACGCAAGTCCGACTGCCGTGGAGCAAAAGGATTTGCTGAGCGAATAAACATGATTCTTCTGATATTCCGTATAGGGCTTTGCCGCACCGGAAAATATTTTTTTACCGCCGCAGTAAACAGTAAGAGCGTGTAGCTCTTTATCACCGTTTCTAAGGCTTGTGAAAAGCTCTTTTATTGCACAAGCTGTGTTCATGGCTGTCCTCCGGGATGCTTCAGTTATAGTATTTATCTACGATACTGCACATTTTAGCATAATTTGCCATCATATCCTCGCACAGACGTATCTGGCATCTTGCACGTTCAAGGTTGTGGTTTTCGCGGTGGATACGGAAATAGATATCTCCGTTAAGGTAGTCAAGAAGGAATCTTATGGCAACCTCATAGGTCATGGTCATGGCAGCCAGAGCAAGACTGTCCTTTTCCGAAACGGTGAGGAAAGGCTTTGCTGCTGTAACGTAACCACGGGTAAACTGCTCATAGTATTCGAAATTAAGTCCGACCTTTTCAAGGTCTGTTTCGTCTTCCGCAGAGTAATTTGCACCAAAACGGATGGCATCACCAAAGTCGTATGATGCAAGTCCCGGCATCACAGTATCAAGATCCACAACACAAAGGGGTCTTCCGTCGTTTTTATCTATAAGGATATTGTTTATCTTTGTATCGTTGTGGGTAACGCGATAAGGAAGTATTCCGCATTCGTGAAGCTCAACAAGACGTGAAAAATCGTTTTTGTGTTTTTCAAAGAATGCGATCTCGGGCATACATGTGGAGGCTCTTCCCGCAGCATCCCGCTCGAGTCCTTCAAAGAAAGCCTCGGTGCGCTTTACGGTGTTGTGGAAATCGGGAATAGTTTCAACAAGAGTATTGGCATCAAGTCCCGAAAGTATATCCTGGAATCTTCCGAAAGCGGAGCCGCTGTTGTAAAGCACGCGGCTGTCTGTTATGGAATCGTAAGAGCACGCGTCGATAAACTTTGAAACTCTCCAGAAACCGTCGGAAAGGCGTGCAAAGTTGTTGCCCTCACTGTTCTTTTCGAAAGTGAGTATCATGCCTGCCTCGGCACTGTCGCTTCCGAATTTTTCGTCAATGTAATCGGATACCTTCTTAAGGTTATCCATTATGATCTCGGGTTTTGTGAATACGGATTCATTTACTCTCTGGAAAATATAAGTCTGTGTTTCGGTCGGTCCCGCTGTCACAACTTTAAAAGTGTCGTTTATGTGACCGTTGCCGGTTCTTTCAGCAGAAACGATCCTGCCGGGAACATTATAAAGAGCAGCAAGCTCGTTTATGCTTTTGCTGAATTTTTCATCAGTTGCTATCATGAAAAAATAATTCCTTTCATAAATTTTGAGTCAGCATAATTCTACAATTATATATTATATTACATTTATTCAAAAAAGTCAATTATTTATTTTTTATCAGCCGGGCACCTTGCCGTAAAACTGATTTAATATTGACAAACGGCACATTCTTTACTATAATTAATATGGAATGATTTAATAAATTGCTGATTTAACGAATCATTGAGAATTCTGCGGAAAGGGGTAAAATTATGAAAGCAAAGGTCTTGCGCGCGGTCTGCACGTTGCTTGCGGCATCGCTGTGCTTTCTGATGATATGCGATACGGCAGTTTTCGGAAAACCCGAGGACAATGACGCATGGGTCTTGCAGTACGAAAATATGCAGGAGTTTGACCGACCGAAATATACCGTCCCCACCATGTTCAAAAACGATGTGCCGTTTGCCAATGACCGAAGATTCCCCTTAGTCGTACAAAACAACATTCACTACGTTCCCGTTGAAATGTTTTCCGGACTTTCAAAAATAAAGCTTCACACCGACTATTCCTATGCGTATTTTTATATAACCAACGACGAGGGAAAAAGATATATTTCATTTGATTCCAACAACAATCTTGCCACCACCCACCAGTATGATTCCTACAGCCTTGAAACAAAGATATTCAATCAGACCCGCTACCTGCCCGCAGCACACGTGGCAGAAGTATTGGGGATAAAAATGGAAATATACGAAAACATACAGGACGGAGTATACGCTCTTCGTTTTTCCGACAACAAAGCAAAGCTCTCCTTTGCCGATCTTATAAAAATGTACAGTCCCATAAAAAAAGAAGATCTCGCACAGCAAAACAAACAGGAGGAGCAGCAAACGCAGGATCCCATACCCGAGCTTCCCGAAATGGGTAACCGCAGGATATATCTTTCCGTAAATCTTTCCTATTTCGGATATGTTTCTGAAATACTTTCCGCGCTGGGCAGGGCGGGCTTTAAATGCACTTTCTATGTTTCTCCGGAAAACATTCTTTCATATCCCGACAAGGTGCGAGAAATAATAGCATCGGGGCAGAATATAGGTTTTCTTATAGATTCGAAGGATCCCTTAAAAAGCCTTGCCGAGGCAAAAGAGAACCTGCGGCTCGTGGCAAAAAGAACCACTCGTTTCGTGAGATTTACGGGAGGCAGCCGAGGGGTATCCCTGGACAGCGCTTCATATTCACAATTTGTGAATTCCGCAGGAATATGCGTGTGGGATGCCAATATTGCAGTTTCCGACAGCACGGATATGTATGACGATCTGTATAATAAGCTCTATAATCTTGGCTCTCAAACGGCAAGTGTTGCCATGATTCCCGGCAAAAATACCGCCTCCGCAATAAGCTCTCTTTCGTCACTTGTGAGGTCAAAGAATCATCTTAAGGTGATGCCGTGTGACGAAACCACACATCCCGTTGCATTCCGAAGCAAATAACGATAAAGCAATAACTACTTTCACAATTTAAAACGAAAGGTGCCGTAAATGAACAGTACAAACATAAAAAAGAAGATCCTTATTGTTGAGGACGAAAAACCCATTTCCGAAATACTTGAATACACCATGATGCGCGAGGGATATGAGGCAGTATGCTCTTTCAACGGTGCACAGGCTCTGGAGCTTGCGCTTCAGGGCAATTTTGACCTTATCCTGCTCGATGTCATGCTGCCGGGGCTTGACGGTTTTGAAGTCTGCCGCAAAGTGCGCGAAAAACTGGATACCCCCATCATAATGCTCACCGCCCGCGAGGAGGAGGCAGACAAGGTGATGGGACTGGAGCTCGGTGCAGACGATTATATGACAAAGCCGTTCAGCCATGCGGAGCTTGTTTCACGCATAAAGGCAAATATCCGCCGTTATCACGGAGAAACAAGGGTTTCCCCGCCCTTGGGTGAGCCTGTTTCGGAAAACGTTATCGTTGTGGGAGATATCCGTATTGACACAAAAAAATACAGCGTGAGCAAAAACGGAGTGGAGATATCCCTTTCCAAAAAAGAATACGATGTGCTCGAATTCTTTGCCAAAAACCGCGGCACGGTTTTTCAGCGTGAGGAAATAATGGAAAAGGTGTGGGGATATGACGGCTTTTTCGGAGATCTGCGCACCGTGGATGTGACTCTCAGCCGTATCCGCAAAAAGATCGAAGTAAATCCCGCCGAGCCCGAATATATTCAGAACAAGCGTGGCGTAGGCTATTTTATGTCTTAAAGGTAAGGGTAGCGTACCATGTTGAAAAGTCTGAGCGTAAAGCTTGTTCTTATATTCATAGTTTTTATAATCTCCGTAATGTCGGTGGTTGGCGTTTTTCTGCTTGACAGAGTCAGCGTTTTTTATGCCGACGATTTTCTTCAGCAGATGGACAGCGCTTTTTCCGACCGCTTTGTGGAACAGCTCACGCAGTGTCTTGAAAAGGAAGATTTTGCTGCAGCACAAAAGGATATTGTCGTTGCCTATTCGGGCAGCTTCAGTTTTGACAGTTACCGTCATTTTTATATTCTGGATATGAGCGGCAAGGTGCTTCAAAGTTCATCAAACAGCGAAAATATCGTTAAAACCCGCAATCTGCTTTCCGCCATGAACCGCAAGAGTGAGGAAAACACCGCAGCAGGGTCTGATTATTTTGACTATGCCCGCTACATAACAAACGGAGAGCGGGAGTGTATCATTTATATCCACGATAACCTCACCCGAATGAAATCCCTTATATGGGTGCTGTTTTCCATAATCCTGCAGGCGCTCTTTATTGGTCTTGCCATTGCGCTGTTCCTTTGCTTTTTTCTCACCCGCGCCATTACCTCTCCCATCCAGAAGCTTACTGCGGGTGCAAAGACCATAGCATCGGGAAAATATTCATACCGCATAGAATCCCGCTCCGATGACGAAATAGGCGAGCTGACCGATAACTTCAACAAAATGGCGCAGAAGATAGAAAACGCCATGGGGCAGATATCGGGCGAGCGTGAAAAACTGCAGACCATATTCGGTCATCTTGAAGACGGTGTTGCAGCCTTTGACGAAAACGGAAAGGTTCTCCACATAAACCCCGCAGCTTGCAAAATGCTGGGTATCCCACAGGACAGAGAACCCGATTTTGACGATTTCACCCGCATACTCGGTATGCCCGAAATAACCTCCTCCATTTTGGGTAACACCATGACGATAAACATTTCGGAATATTGCATAAAGCAATCGGGAGGACGGGAAATAATTGCCGACGTAAGCTTTAATGTTTTTAATTACGATATCAAAAAAATAGGTTATCTTATAGTCATTCAGGACATTACAGACAGAGCGCTTCTTGAAAAAAGCCGTCGTGAGTTTATTGCCAATGTATCCCATGAGCTTCGCACCCCCCTTACGAGTATTAAGGGCGCTACCGAAATAATTCTTGACGATGCCGAAATGCCCGAACCCATGAGGAAAAGATTCCTTTCCATAGTCATGAACGAGTCCGACAGAATGACGAGAATCGTAAAGGACCTTCTCGTTCTTTCAAGGCTTGAAAACCGCAGAATGTCATGGAAAATGTCCCGCTTCAGTCTGAGAGACACACTTTCTCAGCTTTGCGATGCTTTGCAGACCGAGGCTACAGAACACAGCCATGTGCTTGAATTTAAAAGCCTTTGCGAAAGCTCATGCCCCATTTCGGCAGACAAAGAACGTATAGAGCAGGTAATAACCAACATCGTGGGCAATGCCATAAAATACACCCCCAACGGCGGGCATATTGATGTTTCAATAAACGAGGTAGACGATATAAAGTATTCCTATAAGATCACCGTTGCGGATAACGGAATAGGAATTCCCGAAGAAAGCGTTCCGCATCTTTTTGAAAGGTTTTACCGCGTTGACAAAGCGCGCAACTCGGATGTCGGCGGAACAGGTCTCGGTCTTTCCATTGCAAAAGAAATTGTCGATGCCCACCACGGCAGCATAAAGGTGCAAAGCGGCAAAGGTCAGGGCACAAAAGTTACCATTCTTTTGCCCGTTGAAACCGCTGTGTGCGAGGAAGATTGAGTTTTTCGTATCAAAGAATGCAAAAAGCGATTTATATTTGATTGCAACGCGCCAAAGGTTGACAAGGCGAAGTGATTACTGTTATAATTAAAAATGCAAATGAGGTGAACACCATTTCATATTCATACGAAGTAAGAAAAAAAGTAAGAGATGCCTTTGAGGAAAAGCGCAAGCGCGCCTTTGCACAGGCGGAGCTCCACCGCGAGGAGGTTCACATGAATGTTCCCGGTGTGAAAGAAATAGACAAAGCTCTTTCCGAAACGGGGCTTCGTGTTTATGCGGAGGCTCTTAACAAAGGCTCGACCATCCCCCTGGAAAAGCGAATTGCCCTTTTGCAGGAGGAAAATGCCGAGCTTCAGAATGCCCGCGCACAGCTTCTTTGCGATGCGGGATATGACAAAGATTACACCAAAGTGAAATTTGAGTGCGAAAAATGCTCCGACACGGGTTATGTTGACCTTTCTGCCTGCTCCTGCCTTCTTTCGGCTTTGCGCAGAGAATCTTATCAAAGCTCTGGGCTCGGTGCCATGCTTACCGACCAGTGCTTTGAAAATTTCGACCTTTCCATTTACCCGCCCGATGTCATGGCGCATATGACCTTTGTTACCGAGACGGTAAAGGAATTTGCAGAAAAGTTCGGCACGGAAGACTATCCGGAAAAAAATCTCATTTTCTTCGGAAGCACGGGGCTCGGAAAGACACATCTCTCCACCGCCCTTGCCAAAAGGCTTATAGACCGCGGATTTTACGTTGTGTATGACAGCATTCAGACTATACTTCACACTTTTGAAAAAGAAAAGTTCTCCCGCATGGGGGATGCCGTTTCCACCGACAAGTATTTTGACTGCGATTTTCTGATAATAGATGACCTTGGCTCGGAATTCTCAAACACATTTTCAACCGCAACCCTTTACGGACTTATAAATACCCGCCTCAACGCTTCAAAGGGCACGCTTATAAGCACCAACAATAAAATAGAGCAGTTGCGGAAGGATTATGACGAGCGCATCGTTTCCCGCATTGTGGGAGGTTACCGTTCACTCATGTTCATGGGAAAGGATATTCGCCTCTCCCTGCGGCAGAATCAAAAAAACAATAAATAATAAGGAGATAAAACTATGAAAATGTCTTTTCGCTGGTACGGCGAATCAGACCCCGTAAGTCTTGAGTACATTTCTCAGATACCTGCCATGCGCAGTGTTGTTTCGGCGGTCTACTCTGTGCCCGTCGGTGAAATATGGCCGATGGAAGAAATTCTTAAGATCAAAAAGCAGTGCGAAGATCACGGACTTATCTTCGATATCGTCGAGAGCGTTCCCGTTCACGAGGATATAAAGCTGGGAAAACCCACCCGTGACAAATACATCGAAGTTTACTGCGAAAACATCCGCAATCTTTCAAAGGCGGGAGTTAAAGTTATATGCTATAACTTCATGCCGGTATTTGACTGGCTCCGTTCCGATCTTTCGCATGTGAATGCAGACGGCTCCACCTCACTTGTTTACCGTGATGAGACCGTACTCGGCATGGACCCCAGAAAGGGCGATCTTTCGCTTCCCGGCTGGGATTCCAGCTACACAAAGGAAGGACTCGGTGCGCTTCTTGAAGAATATAAGAGCGTGGACGAGAAAAAGCTTTGGGAAAATATGGAATATTTCCTCAAGGGAATCATCCCCACCTGTGAGGAGTGCGACGTTAAGATGGCCATCCATCCGGACGATCCGCCATGGGGCATCTTCGGACTTCCCAGAGTTATTACCTGCGAAGAAAATCTTGACAAATTCCTGAAGCTTGTGGATTCACCGTACAACGGACTGACCTTCTGCACGGGCTCTCTCGGATGCGATCCCAAAAACGATATCCCCGCTATGGTGAGAAAATATTCAGCCATGGGAAGAATTCCCTTCATGCACATCCGAAACATCAAGTTTACGGGTGAGCGTGACTTTGACGAAACCGCGCATAAGACCGAATATGGCTCTCTTGATATCTACGGCATAGTAAAGGCACTTTACGAAACGGGCTTTGACGGATATATCCGCCCCGACCACGGCAGAATGATATGGGGAGAAACGGGACGTCCCGGTTACGGACTTTACGACAGAGCTCTCGGTGCTGCATATATCAACGGTCTGTGGGAAGCCATTGAAAAGGACGCAAAGTAATTAGTATGGAAAGCAAGCGCTTTACCAAAAACGACAGCGGATTTGTTTGCGCAAACTGCGGTTTTGAAGTTTTGCCGTTGGGCAAAACCAGCCGCAACCATTGTCCAAGATGTCTTTGCTCGATACATATCGATATAAATCCCGGTGACCGTGCCTCAGACTGCGGAGGGCTTCTTGTGCCGATATCCTGCGAACCAAACACGGATAAAGGCTATATAATAACCCACAAATGCAAAAAGTGCGGAGAGCTTCGCCGCAACCGTGCGGCATTAAAGCTTACCGCAAAGGATACCTTACCCAAAGAACAGTATGACGACGAAAGCTTTCTCATAAGGCTTACGGTTGCCGGATTTTGATTCGAAAAAAGCAGAAACCCGTCGAAACCGACGGGTTTTTTGGTGTGGAGCTTTTACAACACACACAGGGGCTTTCACAGCCCCTTTTATTATCATTTTTTATATACGCATTCCATCAAGATACCCTAAAATATCAAAGGGGTCTTTTTTTGTATCTGCACGAAGATACAGCGGGTGGTGCGGATGCCCCTTTTTGGAAATGGCTCCGCAGGTATACCAGCCTGCACCGTATTTTTTTGATATTTCGGCAAAATCCCGTATCAGTGCGGGAAGATATGCTCTTTTCTCAATAATATTTCCCCATGCTGCCCACACGCAGGGGGTGCTTTTGCATTGTGAAAGGATATATTCAAATGCCAGCATATTCTGTTTGTGCAGTTCTTTGTTGAAATCTTTTTCCATGTCATCGGGATTTGTGGCACGCTGGGCATACACATTAAACATTATAAAACTGTCATGTCCGTTAAAATGCGCAATGCGTTCCACGGACTTCAGCGTGTTGTCAAGAGCATCGGGCGCTGCGGTGGAAGGATTTATTCCGATGCATATGAGAGGATCTTTTCCCACGGTGCCTAAAATATAACGGTATTCGCTGTAAAATGGCGGAACATAGAGCCATTTTCCTGTATCATAGTCTTCCTGCGGCAAAAGGGCAGCACTCAGCGCATCCTCAAAGCTCATCAGTTTGATTTCCGTGGTTTTTGAAGAGGGAATATGCATAAAGGTATTCTCCTTTTATGTAAAAATGCGGCATTTTTTGTCGATATAATAATTATACAGCGCGAGCCGAAAGATGTCAAGCAGTATGGTGCGGCAAAACAAAAAGAGCAGGGTGTTATTCCTGCTCTGAATCTTTTTATTTCGCAAAATACTTCTGCAGTTCAAGGGGTAGCTTTTCCGGGATCAGAACGTAAGTCCTCGAAAAAAGGTGGTTGTTGTTTTTGTCACGGAATTCAAACGTAACTTCCCTTGCAAAGTCAAAATCCTTTGTGGCAACGTTGTCACAAAAGCCCGTTCCGCACAGCTCGTAAAATGCACGTATATCATCTCTGTCGCTCACGAGGGTGTCGTATTTGCGGAGAACAGCCTTCGCTTCCGTTGTGGGATATTCAGGGTACAACACCTCATAAGACTGCGCATAGGCAATATCTTCGTAATAATACTTATCGTAATCCGCCTGCTCATATATCACAAGAGAATCTATCTTTTCAAACGCATCTTCGTTGGTGGAAGAATATCCCAAAGCTTCAAGTGCTGCGATGGTGTGGACGTAATTTCTGTTGATGGATATCGACACCTCGGTAGCATATGCAAGCTTTTGCTGTATTCCCGTCGGCCGCATACCGGAGAGCTTTATTACGCAGGGAATAAAATACTGAAGCTCAATGCTCAATGTTCCGCGGCTATAAAGCTTATCTGCGGGAAGAGCGCGTATATCTGCACACAGTGCATTATAGAGCTTTCTCGCATCGGCACCGTCGAATCTTGACGCATCGGAGTTGATTCTGTCATCAAATACAACGGCGCCGAGTATTTCCTTGTCGGTGGAATCTATAAGCGGATACTGCATGGATTTTATCACATCAAGGCTCATAAACGGCAACATATACTGCTCAAAGCGTTCGGGAGAAAGGGTTTCGTAACGGCGCTTTATAACTCCTCCGTTTTTAAGCTTGTAGGATACTGTCATCCAGTCGCGGGTGTAAAGACCGTATTTGGCGCCGATATATCTTTCGAGATTTGCCTCATCTTCAATGTATGCGGTGTGAAGCTGTGTCAGTTTCTCAAGCTCGTCGGGCGTTGTGAGTCTGTAATCGGGAAGACTGTCGTAAACGATCTCGTTTCCGTGGTAATAGTATCCTCCCGAGCCGGAAATCTCAACCTCGGCATATTCAACGGAATCAATGTCGGGCACTCTTGTTTCATAGCCCGTAATGTCAAACTGCATGCACGCCGTAAGGAAGATAACAGCCACCGTGTATATGGCAATGTAAACTCCCGTGCCGCGCATGGATACTGTTTTGCGGGATATCATAACGGCACCTATAACTCCCACAAGTCCCAGCGGGAGCATATATAGCATGGAAGAACCGTTACCCAGCATTCCGCAGAAGAAAAAGTAGCTTATCATACCCGTAACAAGACCCACGGCATAGATGAATACGGGACGCATTTTTTTGAATGCCACAACTTCTTCGCAATTTTCCAGAGGACGTATGCGATAAACGGCATAACCTGCAATAAGAAATACAACAGATGCCGCCACATATACCGCAAATTTCCACGGGAACATGGCATCGGGGAAAATGTAGAGGAAATAGAGAATCTCTTCATATATATCGGGCACCACATATCCGTAAAGGCTTCGGTCGCAGATAAAGGTGAAAAACCACATAAGAGCTGCGGGAAGGATCGCTATTGCCAGAGAAAATAGCACGGATACCACAAGATTTCCGCACACAGTCATGGCAAAGACGGCAACCGAAAAGGAGATTGCGGAATACACAATGTACGCACCGAGGAACATAAAACAATGTTCAAATGGAAACACACCGCACACAAGAAGCAACAGAGTTATTATCACAGGGGGTATAACCATGAGGATGGCGCCCGAAGTTATGTGAGAAAGATACAGCTTTCTGCGTGAAAACGGCAGGCCGTGCATACAGGAAACGGAGTTTACCTTGTCAAGATATGCAAAAAGCTTTGTTCCCAGAAACAGTCCGAATACGCATGCCGCAAAAAATGAAAAGGCAAACATATTCATAAAGCGGGGTGCGGTAATAAAATGCTCGGGACTTCTTCCGTCTGTGGCACCTATAAAATTGAAAAGCAGAATGACCGTTACTGCAATGGGCCATGGCCAGTGGTTGCGCAGATCGCTTTTTATAAGCGCGCGGGATAAAAATCTTTCAGATGAGGATGTTTTCAAACTCATAACCCATACCTCCCAGTTCATAGATGAATACTTCTTCCAAAGTCAAAGGAATAATGTCAAAAACCACGGGCGAATACTGTGCCGCGATATTTTTTATGTCTTCCATATCGCCTTTCACAATAAGGCTTGCCACACTTCCCATGCGGCTTTCGTGCAGAAGCTCAAGGTTTGACGTGAAAAGGGCAAGCTTTTCGTCGCTTCCCTCTTTTGCAAAGGCGATCTGTATTTTGTGTATGTTGCCTTTAACATCATCAAGGGATTTTTCAATAACCATTTTGCCGCCGAACATTATACCAACGTGGTCGCACACATCCTCAAGCTCACGCAGATTGTGGCTGGATATAAGGACTGTCATACCACGCTCTGCCACTTCATTGAGCACAAGGCGCCATGTGTTGCGGCGCATAACGGGGTCAAGACCGTCTATAGGCTCGTCGAGTATCATGACATCGGGTTGAGCGGAAATACCAAGCCAGAAAGCCACCTGCTTTTGCATACCCTTGGAAAGGCGGATGACCTTTCTTTTAAGGTCTATTTTATAAATGTCGTGGAGTTTTTCAAAAAGCTCATTGCTCCAGTTGGGGTAGATATCCGCATACATCTTTGCTGTCTGTTCAATTGTGTAGGTAGGATAATAAAACAAGTCGTCGCAAACATATATCATGCGGCTTTTGACCTCTTCGTTTTCGAATATGGGCTTGCCGTCAAGCGTCATCTCTCCGGAATCTGCCTTATATATGCCCATAAGTGCTTTTATAAAGGTTGTTTTTCCCGCACCGTTTGGTCCCACAAGTCCGTAAACAGAACCTTTTTTAACGTTAAGACTGAGTCCGTCCAGTGCACGGAAGGCTCCAAAGTTTTTGGTAACACCGGATACTGTTATCATCATTTCATTGCCCGTTGTCATTTCCATCAATGTTTCCTCCTTTGTAGATTTGCTCTATAATGCCACATAGCTCGTCGAAAGTTTTTCCCGTATACATAAGCTCACGTGCCGCATCGGTAAATTTTGCAAGGACTTCGTTTCCTGCCGCTTTTTCTGCCTGACTGCGTGGGGAAACAAAATACCCCTTTGCCTTGAGCGAGTGGATATAACCTTCGTTTTCCAGCTCCTTGTATGCTTTCTGAATGGTGTTTGGGTTTATTGCCATGTTGACGGCAAGCTCACGCACCGAAGGAATCCTGTCGCCGTCGGCAAGGCTTCCGCCGATTATCAGAAATTTTATATTTTCCTTTATTTGTTCGTAAAGCGGACGACGATCTCCGGGTTCCAGCTGAAACATACCGCACTCTCCTTTCTTTGTATTAACTGTACTACTACAGATAATACAGTTAAATTTTGTTTTTGTCAAGAGGTTTTGGAAAAAAATATATATTTTTCAAAAAAGAGTTTTACATTGGATTTTACGCGGTTGACTGCCGCAAGCCTTTTAAAGAGTTGATATCCATCATCAACATGCCGCACCTCACACCACGGCACAAGCGCATCTGCACCGTACTGACTTGTTATAAAGAAAACAAAAAAACAGGGTGTGCATCTTTCGATACACACCCTTACTTAGGCTTAAATTAACAAGTCTATAACAATAAAATCAGAAATAGAAATTTACATTGGAAATAGACGCAGCCCTACCGCATCGCTTACTTATACTTGCGCTTGCGGGCAGCCTCGGACTTTTTCTTGCGTTTTACGCTGGGTTTTTCGTAGTGTTCTCTCTTGCGGAGCTCTGTGAGTACACCGCTTCTTGCACACTGTCTCTTAAATCTGCGAAGTGCGCTGTCGAGATTTTCACCGTCTTTAAGTTTTACTTCTGCCATTTTTTTCCCTCCCTCCGCATAGGCAAAGAGATAATTGTATTTTTGTGCTACAATGTATTATATAACAATATGTCCCTCTTGTCAAGGCTTTTTTCAAAATTAATTATTATATAATATCATTTTTTTGAAAAAATCAATTATTTCACAACGATATTTATAAGCTTATTGGGCACAAAGATCTCTTTTACAGTTTCTTTGCCCTCAAAGAATTTTGCAAAATTTTCATCGGCGCGTACTGCGGCAATGGCGGTATCTTTATCCGTACCCGTGGGCATGGATATTGTTCCGCGGAACTTTCCGCATATCTGCACGCCATATTCCACAACGGAATCAACAGTTTTTGCTTCATCGTATTCCGGCCATTTTTCCACGGAAAGGAATGTTTTTTCGCCAAGTGTGTGCCACATTTCCTCGGTAAGGTGAGGTGCAAAGGGATTGAGAAGTGTGATGAATGTCTTGAGTTCATCAACTGTGAGGGTTCCTGCATCATATATTTCGTTGATGAGGGACATCATTGCAGCAATGGCGGTATTGAACTTCATATCCTCAATATCAGCCGAAACCTTCTTGATGGTCTTGTGGAATGCCGATTCAAGCTTTTCCGTAACACCATTGCCCTTTGCAATGTCTGCAAGACCTGCCACACGCTCAATAAAGCGCTTGCAGCCCTTAACACTGCTGTCGCTCCAGGGAGCCGCAGAAGCATAGTCGCCCATAAAGAGTATGTAAACTCTGAGAACGTCTGCACCGTATTCATCAACCACATCGTTGGGGTCTACAACATTGCCCTTGGATTTACTCATTTTTTCACCGTCGGGACCAAGGATAAGTCCCTGTGCCGTACGCTTTGCGTAGGGTTCTGCCGTGGGCACTTCTCCGATATCGTAAAGGAATCTGTGCCAGAAACGGGAGTATATCATGTGGCGTGTAACGTGCTCCATACCACCGTTGTACCAGTCAACGGGGAGCCAGTACTTGAGCTTGTCGGGATCTGCAAATACGCTGTCGTTGTGCGCATCGATATAACGCAGGAAGTACCATGACGATCCTGCCCATTGGGGCATGGTGTCGGTCTCTCTTCTGGCTTTTCCGCCACATTCGGGACAAGTGCAGTTCACCCAGTCATCAAGCTTTGCAAGGGGACTTTCACCGCCCTCGCCGGGAGCGAAGTTTTCCATATTGGGAAGGCGAAGAGGAAGTTCCTCATAGGGCACACCGACCATTCCGCACTTTTCGCAGTGGATGATCGGAATGGGTTCGCCCCAGTATCTCTGACGGTTGAATGCCCAGTCCTTCATTTTGTACTGAACACCCTTTTCGCCAATGCCCTTTTCCGCAAGGAATGCAAGCATCTTTTCAATGGCTTCTTTCTTGGTGGCAATGCCGTTAAGGAAGTCGGAATTTACCATTTCGCCGTCGCCCGTATAGGCTTCTGTTGAAATGTCTCCGCCCTTTATAACTTCGATAATATCAATACCGAACTTCTTTGCAAAGTCATAGTCACGTTCATCGTGTGCGGGAACTGCCATGATGGCACCCGTGCCGTAGCCCATCATAACGTAGTCGGAAATGTAAATGGGTATTTCCTTGCCGTTTGCGGGGTTAATTGCAGCTATTCCGTCGATCTTGACACCCGTTTTGTCCTTAACAAGCTGTGTGCGCTCAAATTCCGTCTTCTTTGCGCATTCTGCCTTATAGGCTTCAAGCTCGTCAAAGTTCTTTATTCTGTCGGCATACTTCTGAATTACGGGGTGTTCGGGGGCAATTACCATAAAGGTAACACCGAACATGGTGTCGCAGCGGGTGGTATAGATGCGAAGGGATTCATCGCAGTTTGTGAGAGCAAAGTTCACAAAGGCGCCCTCGGATCTGCCTATCCAGTTTTCCTGCTGGAGCTTTACATTGGGAAGATAATCCACATCCTCAAGTCCCGAAAGGAGCTTATCCGCATATTCGGTTATGCGCAGATACCAAACGTCCTTGGACTTCTGAATGATATCGCTGTGGCAGATATCACACTTACCGCCCTGGGAATCCTCGTTGGAAAGAACAACTTTACAGTGGGGACAGTAGTTTACAAGAGTGGTGGCGCGGAACACAAGACCTTTATTGAACATCTTGCGGAATATCCACTGTGTCCACTTGTAATACTTATCGTCGGTGGTGTCGATCACCTTTGTCCAGTCAAAGGAAAATCCAACACGTTTGAGCTGAGAAGTAAATTTTTCGATATTGTTGTCTGTTACGATTCTGGGGTGAATTCCTGTTTTTATAGCGTAGTTTTCCGTGGGAAGACCATATGCGTCAAATCCCATGGGGAAAAGAACATTGTAGCCTTCCATGCGTCTTTTTCTTGAAATAACTTCAAGTCCGGAATATGCCTTGATGTGACCAACGTGCATACCTGCACCGCTGGGGTAAGGGAATTCCACAAGACCATAAAATTTGGGTTTTGTGTAATCGTCGGAGGCATGGAAAATGCCTGCTTCTTCCCATTTTTCCTGCCATTTCTGCTCGATCTGTTTAAAATCGTGTCTCATTGCTTTTTATATTCTCCTCTTGTTCAAATATATTTCTTTTGTCAGTCTTCCTTCTGAACAAATTCCACGGGCGTTCCTTCTGCCCACAGCTTTTCAAGCTTGTAGAATTCGCGGGACTCTTTTCCGAAAACGTGCACGAGCACGCTGTCGAAGTCAAGAAGCACCCAAGAGCCGTCACCGCGTCCTTCAACCCGCAAAGGATCTATACCGCGAAGTCCGAGCTTATATTCCACCTCGTCGGCAAGGGAATTTACCTGTGTTCTTGAAGAACCTCCCGCAATAACAAAGTAATCGGCGATAACGGTCTTTTGATTTACGTTAATTATTTTTATATCCTTTGCCTTTTTTTCGTCAAGGATAGCTGCTATTTCCAGCGCAAGCTGTTTCCCGTCTTCCATAGCCTTTTGTTCTTGTGCATCGATAACGGGAGTGTTGGTATTTTTTATATCTTCCATACAAAGATCCTTTCGCAATTCCAGAAATACTTATGCGGCAATTTTATCTTCCGCATTGTCGGTTACGGTTTCTTCTGCTCCGATTTCAGTTTCCGATTCGGGTTCTGTTTCGGGTTCAGTTTCCGATTCGGGTTCAGTTTCCGTTTCGGGTTCAGTTTCCGTTCCGGGTTCGGTTTCCGTTTCGGGTTCGGTTTCCGTTTCGGGCTTAGTTTCCGATTCGGGTTCAGTTTCCGATTCGGGTTCTGTTTCCGTTTCGGGTTTTGTTTCCTTCTCCTTTTCGGGTTTTGGCTGAGGTTTTACTGCCTCGGAATTAGTATTGTCGCTTTCCGCGTTGTTATCCGCGGGAGTTGAAGGGGTAGACGGGATGCCGTGGTGTCCGCCCACAAAATTCAGAGAAGGTTGTTTTTCTGTTATATCCTCCATCGTCATGCCGGAGGTCGCACCGTCTGACACTCCCGTGCTGTCCACAAGTTCTATCATATTCACGGCATTTTCCGAAAGGGGATGGGTAAATATGTTGAAATGCTCGTTTACTATTTTAAGGTTTTCCGCCTTGTTTAGCGAATAATACATTCCGTTGTTATACGGTGTTCCCTGCATATTCAGCATGGTGATGCCCGAAAGGTCAAGGGAGAGGGCGGGTTTTACAAAACCGAGAGCATTGTCAATGGTCATATCGGTATTCACGCTGTCAAACACCGCACGCACGATATCGTCTACCTTTGTGACGGTTGAAAAGCTTGTGAGCTTTTTGAAGAATGCGGTAAGGAATATCTTCTGTGCATCAAGGCGTGCGATATCTGCCTGAACATATCCCGCTCTGAAGCGCACAAAACCTTCGGCAGCTTTGCCGTTAAGATGTTGCTGACCCTTGTTTATATGGATGTGGAGGTCCTGGAAAGGATCGTCATAGTGCATACTTTCCTGAACGTAAACATCCACACCGCCGACAGCATCTACTATCTTAACAAAAGCATCTGTGGAAACTATTGCATAATAATCAAAATATATGCCGAAAGTACGGCTTATGACATCCTGCAAAAGCTTTATTCCGTAGGATGAGCACACATCAGCCTGAGCCTTCGTGCCACTCATATAGTTCTTTAAAACTTCGGGAGTTACGGATATGGAGGACTTTTCGCAAAGGGTCTTTATTTCCGCATCCGATTTGTTTTTTGCCGCATTCTTTAAGCGGTTGAGCTCCGTGCGCGCGGAGGTGTAACCGCGTGCAAAGACTGCGTTTATTTTGGATTTGTTGCCGTCTTTATCTTCAACATAGGAGTCGCGGGGGATCTGAACCGTTGCCGCTTTGCCGTTTTTTGTGTCGAAGGATGCAACTATCATAACGTCGGTGTTGAGAGCAACTTTATCTCTGCCTATCACAAGGACGTTGTAAAATCCTTCTTTTCTGCCTATGGGGGAATCCGTGTTCTCTTTTTTGTCATTTTCCCCGCTCTCGACTTCAAACATATTGGTGTTTTGTGTTATTTCGTTTTCGTGCTGCACCTGTTCGGGGTTTTTGTTCATTCTGGACCATACGTATGCAGAGCCCGCGCCCGCAACCACAAGGACCAGCGCCAAAAGGCTTATAAGGGAAATAATAAGTATCTTAAGCCATTTTTTCATTGGCTTTTTTTCTTTTATTTTCCAGGGCTTTACTCTTTTTGCTTTCTTTTTCATCTTTTTCCCTCTGTTTTGTTATCCAAAGTACGCATCACACCTGCATATTTATGAGTGTGTGACCGCAGCTTTCCGCATATTTTTCAAGATCTTCGTATGTTATAAAAAGAGTTGAAGTGTTTTCATTGGGGTGCACTCCCAAAAGTGTGCCCTTTAATGTGTCGTCTATAATAAGAGACACACTTTTTGCGGTATCGTTTATTACGGCAAGGGGAGTTACTGCGCCTCGGGTTACCCCGAGCTTTTCGGTAAGCTCTTCCTCCGATGCAAAGCTTAATGGCTTTGTGCCGAGGAATCTTCGGAGCATTTTGATATCGGTGTTCTTTTTCCCCGCTGTTACCACAAGGAAAAATCTGTCGCTGTTGTGCTCTTTCAAAAAGAGATTCTTAACGGTTATACCGCCATCGGGCAGGGAAAGCTCTTTTTCTTTTTCGTAAGCTTCCTCCATGGTATATACCGCACCGTGCTCCACAAAGGTGTATTTTATACCGAGAGCATCAAGCTTCCCGATAACGGCGGTTCTTTTTTCTGTATCTGTCATTTTTATGACTGTCCTTTCATCAAACAAGGTTTTTGCGCTGAAAGCACAAGACCCTTATAGTAAAGCAAAGAATTCGGACTTTGCTTTACGGCTTATATTTCTTTATTGTTTTTCAAAAATTCCGCGGTCTCATAAAGGGCGGGACATATCTTTGCACCGCAGGAGCTCAGATGTGATTCTGTGTTTTCAAGAGATTTTAATATCACAGAATCAAGACTTTCTTTGAGCATTTTTTCATTTCCCGCGTATTTTTTCATAAGCCCGCAAAGCTCCTCACGCAACGTTGTGCAGCATTTGTGTGTGCGCCCCGGCTCTGTAAAATCCGCTATAAATATTATTTTTTCAAAAATATCCATTCCCGCGCGGCCCGTGGTATGGTTATATACCGCACGGAACACCCGCGTGTTCACACCGTAGTTTTCAAGGGCAAAGTACGCGCCCGACCACGAGTGATAGACCGCACAGTAACCTTCATGCCCGCGCATAAAGGTATTAAGATAGCTTTCGTGCCATTCATCGCTTTTGCGTTTTGTGAAATCATGAAGCAATGCCGCAGCTGAAATATCTGCAAAATATTCCTTGCCATAGCCGTAAAGAGGCAGATAAACTTCAGCAAGGTCAAGAGCCGTCTTTTCCACGGAAAGGGTGTGGGAAAGTCGTTTTTCATCGATTTGTGACGGCAAAGCTTCTCTTATACGCAAAAGAGTTTCATTGTCGGTAATGTCGGAGTTTTTATCAGCATCCGAATATACCGCATTTTCAATTATATACCCGTAAAGCTCATCGGTCAAGTATTTTTTACATTCTTTTTGAGCGGAAACGTCAGCATTTGAGTCTTCAAAAAGACCCCGAAGCTTTGTGCTTGAAATTTCAAGGGGCACAAGGGGCAAAAGTATATATTCGCAACCGTATTTTTTGCGGAAATTTTCGCAGCACGCTTTAATGTTTCCGGCATCCTCCTCGCTTCGTGCGGCAGTAACCAAAATGCATTTTTCAAAAAGCTTGCGGAAATCCTTCCAGTTTTCAAACCAGAACAGCATATCGCTGCCCACATACATATATATTTTTTCACATCCGTGAAGCTTTATAAGGCTTTCCACTGTATCAACAGTATAGCTCTTTCCGTCTCTTGCAAGCTCCATTGCCGAAAACACCGTGGTGCAGGGCATATTGCGGAAAGCAATACGTGCCATGGAAAAGCGTTGTGCGGCTGAGCCTTTTCCCGCCATTTCTTTGTGGGGCGGGACGGATGACGGCATTATATAAAGTACATCGGGAGAAATTGCCTTTGCAAATTCCGTGCATGCGGAAATGTGCCCTGTGTGGGGCGGATTAAACGTGCCGCCAAAAAGGGCGATCTTGGGAGAGCCGTTCATTTCTTTTTGACGGGAAGCTCTATTTTGCGGTTTTCGTCCTTTCGTGCTTCACGGTAAAATACTATTTTTCTGCCTATCATCTGCACGGACTGTGCTCCTGTGGCATCGCATATCATCTGTGCCGCTTCTTTAACGGTATGCTCGCAGGTCTCAAGCAGGGATATTTTAATAAGTTCGCGCTTTTCCAAAACGTCATCTATCTGGCTTATAAAATTGTCGCTTATACCTTCTTTTCCGAGCTGAAAAATAGCATCGAGGCGGTTTGCAAGTCCGCGCAGATACGCGCGCTGTGAGCTGTTTAATTTTTCCATGTATTATATCTCCGATCAAAATTCAATATCGCGCAGAATTACTTTCAGTTGTTCAAGTGCGCGGTTTCTGTGGCTTATGCTGTTTTTCTCCTCGGCAGAAAGCTCCCCGAAGGTTTTTGCCATGGCTGTGCAGTAGAATATGGGGTCATAACCGAAACCGCCGTTTCCGCGCATCTCGCAGGTTATAACACCCTCGCACACACCGACTGTGCAGTATTCACGCCCGTCGGGAAATACCAGCGCTATTGCCGAAACGAAGCGTGCCGTGCGCTCGCCCGAGGGAATAAGCTTCATATCTTCGAGAAGCTTATCTATATTCGCCTGATCCGATGCATTTCCGCCATCCACCGATGCATATCTTGCGGAATATATACCGGGGGCACCGCCAAGAGCGTCTACGGAAAGTCCCGAATCATCGGCAATGGCGGGTTTTCCCGTAAGTGCTGCAACTGTGCGTGCCTTTATCTTTGCGTTTTCCTCAAAGGTGGTACCATTTTCTTCTATGTCGCCCGTAACGCCCGCATCACGCATGGTCACAAGCTCAATATCGCGCACACCGTCAAGGATCGCCGCCATTTCCGTCACCTTGTGGGCATTACCCGTGGCAACGATGATCGTATTTTTCATACTTTTTTCTCCGTTATTTATTCTTCAAAAAGAGCTTTTACAAAATCCTGAGGTTCAAATTCCTGAAGATCGTCCATCTGCTCGCCCACGCCGATATATTTTACGGGGATTCCGAGCACTTTTTTGATGGAGATAACGATTCCGCCCTTTGCCGTGCCGTCAAGCTTTGTAAGCACGATTCCGGTAATATCCGCAGCGTTTTTGAATTCCTTTGCCTGATTTACCGCATTCTGACCGGTAACGGCATCCAGCACAAGAAGTGTTTCACGCGATGCTCCGGGAAGCTCGCGGTCGATAACCCGGTTTATTTTTGCAAGCTCGTTCATAAGGTTCTTTTTGTTGTGCAGTCTTCCCGCAGTATCAACGATAAGAACATCGGCATTTTTCGCCTTTGCGGCAGAAGCCGCATCAAAAACGACTGCTGCAGGGTCGGAGCCTTCGGTGCGCTTTATAATAGGAACATCAACGCGGTGTGCCCATTCTTCAAGCTGATCTATTGCTGCCGCACGGAAGGTATCTGCCGCTGCAAGCACAACGGATCTTCCGCTGTCTTTAAGTCTTTTTGCTATCTTGGCGATGGAGGTCGTCTTTCCAACACCGTTAACTCCGATAACAAGCACTACCGCAGGGCGGTTTTCAAGATCAAGGGTGCCCCCCTGACCTATCATTTCGCAAAGTATCTCCATAAGAGCCTGCTTTGCGGCTTCGGGCTCGTTTATTCTTTGCTCTTTTATTCTGTCGCGCAGGTTTTCGATTATCTCCTCGGTGGCTTCAACACCGACATCTGCGGCAATAAGAACTTCTTCAAGCTCTTCGAGCATATCTTCGTCAACACTCACAAAATGCTTGAAAATATCATTTACCTGCTTGAATACCGAATCCTTCGTCTTTTTAAGTCCTGCTTTGAGTTTTTCAAAAAATCCCATTTTTTACCTCTGAATATAGTTATTAGTCGTTTTGCAAGGAATTTTGTTCCTCATTTTACAGCTTGAGTCCCGTTTTCTTTTCAACCTCATCCACATCGACTTTCAAGAAGCTGGAGATGCCCTTTTCCTGCATGGTCACACCGTAAAGACGGTCTGCCGCCTCCATACTTCCTCGTCTGTGGGTGATAACTACAAACTGGGTGTCGCTACTGTGACGGCGCAGATATTCGCCAAATCTTATAACGTTAACGTCGTCAAGTGCCGCTTCTATTTCGTCGAAGATATAGAAAGGTGCAGGATTTACGTTAAGTATTGCAAAATAAAGCGCAATGGCGGTAAATGCCTGCTCTCCGCCCGAAAGGAGCGATATGCTCTTTACCATCTTTCCGGGTGGCTGAACGTTTATCTCGATGCCCGATTCAAGAATGTTTTCTTCGTCGGAAATGACAATAGAAGCCGAACCGCCACCGAAAAGCTCTGTGAACACTATGCCGAACTGGCTGTTTATCTTTTCGATCGCATCTGAGAACATTCTCTTCATGTCTGCCTCAAGACGCTTTATGACGTTCTCAAGGCTCTTGCCCGAGCTTTCAAGGTCTTCTATCTGCTTTGACATGAATTCATAACGTTCTTTGGTCTCGCGGTACTCCTCCACGGCATTTACGTTTACACTGCCAAGGGCGCGTATTTTTGCACGTACCGAGGCAAGCTCCTGAACCGATGAAGAGTCGGGCTTGGGGTAATTAAGCGATGCAGCATCGGTATATGTCAGCTCGTATTCTTCCCACAGCTTTGCGGTAAGCGTATCGTATTCCTTGCGGCGTTCCTCCAGTGCGCTTTCGCATTTGGTAAGCTCGCGGAAGAACACTTCTTTATCTCGGATGATATCGCTCTGTGCCGAACGAAGGTCGTTTATCTGCTTTTCAAGCAAAAGAAGGTAAGATCTGCTTTCTTCAAATATTGCTCGCTTTTCAGAAAGTGCGGTGTCAAGCTCGGCTATTCTTTCCGAACCGTGCTCCAGCGCTTCACGTATTTCAAGAAGCTTTTGTTCAAGTCCCGCTTTTTCTTCATCAAGAAGCGTTATTCTGTGCTCCGTATCTGCTATTCTGCGGTTGGCATCGTTCACTGCATCTTTTGCCGATGTGCTGTCTTTTTCTGCGGCATAAAGCTTCATGCGGCATTCCGTAAGGGAATTTTCGCATTTTTCGCAGTTTTCTTCAAGTTCCTCACGTTTAAGCTCTGCGGCAGTGATTTTTTCTTCGATATCACGCAGCTTTTCTTCAAATTCCTGCTTTTCACGGGCAAGCTTTTCAAGGATATTTTCGCCCGCACCCTTACCGAACTCCTCAAGCTGTTCTTTTGCGTGCGCAATACGCGCATTGCAGGCATTCAGTCTTTCGGTATGAAGATCGATATCGCCCTGTGCTTTATACAGCTCGCCTTCGCAGTTGGAAAGGTCGTTCTTTATGGCTTCGGTAAAGCTCAGCGCTTCCGCTTTGTTTTCTGCTATCTCCCTGAGTTCGGCAGAAATCTTCTGAGCCTGGCGCAAATAATCGGCTATCTGTTTTTCAAGGGCATCTATGTCGGCATTTCTTGACATAGCTCCCGTCTTTGCTGCGGCGGAACCGCCCGTGTAGGAACCGCCTGCGTTTATAAGCTGACCGTCAAGGGTCACAACGCGGTAACGGAAACGGTATTTGCGTGCAATGCGCGACGCACTGTCTATGTTGTCTGCAACAACGGTGCGTCCCAGCAGATATTCCGCAACGATCTTGTATTCTTTATCGCAGTTTACAAGTAAAGAGCCGATGCCGACAAAGCCGTTCTCCCGTTCGATGCCGGGTTCTTCAATGTTGTTTGCACGGATGGATGTCAAGGGGAGGAAGGTTGCTCTGCCCGCACCTCGTTCCTTAAGGAAACGTATGGCGCTCTTGGCACTGTCCTCGTCCTTCACAACTATGTTTGTAACTGCGGCGCCAAGGGCTGTTTCTATGGCGGTAACATATTCTCCCGAAACCGAAAGCAGTTTTGATACGGGACCGCATATACCGGGAAGGCTCTGCTCGTTCATGACAGCCTTAACACTTCCGGGGAAGCCGTCAAGCAGCTTGTCCATGCGTTCAAGAGTTTCTTTGCGGTGGACATCCGATGCGTATTTTGCGGCAATATCATTTTTTATCTTTAAAAGCTCGTCGTGCTTTGCGGCAAGCTTATCGAGAGTCTCCTGTTCTTCGCGCAGGGATTCGGAAAGGTCGTTTTTCTCCTCGGTTGCAGCATCGAGTCTTTCCTTTGCCGCTTCAAGATAACCATTCACCTCGGAGATTTCCTCAAGGGTCTTTGCTATCTCGCTTTCAATGAAGCCACGGCGCTCGGCGGCGCTCTTTTCGTCGCTTTGCGCAGCATTTTCGCTTATGCGGTTGCCGATAATTGCCTCTTCCGTTTCGCGCTTCTGAGAAAGAAGAAGAGAAATTTCGGTCTCCTTGCGTGCAAGCTCCGCTTCGGCAAGCTCGAGATTCTGCTTTTCGCCCGCTTCAAGATCGGATGCATTTTCAAGGATGGCAAGGGAAGAATTATATTTTTCGGTGTTCTTGCCCAGTTCCTCACGCAAAAGCTTTAGTTCTCCGTCGGTGATGACAGTTTTTTCGGTATCGATTGCGCTTATTCTCTCGCCGTAGTGACTTATGTCGTTTTCGGAAAGGGCGCATTTTGATGTGATGTCGTTCTTTTCGTTTTCAAGAGCGGATATTTCTTCGCGCACTTCTTCGGTAAAGAAGTTCTTTTCTCCGCGTTCCGCCGAAAGAGCCTCGGTTTTTTCCTCGTTTTCGGAAAGCTCTGCATCCTTTGCCGCATAGCTTTCACGGGCGCGCAGAGTTCTTGCGTCAAACTCCTCCGCCTCCACTGCCGCCTTTGCTATGCGGTCTACCCACAAAGCAACTTCCAGCTCTTTTTTGCGGTCGGCAAGCACAAGATATTTCTTGGCATTTTCCGATGCTTTTTCAAGGGGGCCTATTCTTCCTTCTATTTCGGAAACGATATCCCTCAGGCGGATAAGGTTGTTTTCAGTTTCGTCCAGCTTCTTTTCCGCATCATTTTTGCGGTAACGGAATTTGGAGATTCCCGCCGCTTCTTCAAAAATATGGCGGCGCTCATCGCTCTTTTGCGATATGACCTCTCCGATCTTACCCTGACCTATAACGGAATAGCCTTCCCTGCCTATACCTGTGTTGAGGAAAAGCTCATATATGTCACGAAGACGGGAAGTTTTGTCGTTTATTTTGTATTCACTGTCGCCCGAGCGGTAATATTTTCTTGTGATTTTTACTTCCTCGTGGTCATCGGGCAATGCTCCGTCGGAATTGTCAAGTATCAGAGATACCTCGCAAAAGCCCGTTTGCTGGCGTTTTGCCGTACCGCTGAAAATAACGTCTTCCATTTTCTGACCACGCAGGGATTTCGGCGACATTTCGCCCAAAACCCATCTTACCGCGTCGGAAATATTGCTCTTTCCGCTGCCGTTGGGACCCACGATTGCGGTTATCCCTTTTTCAAAATCCAGCCGTGTTTTATCCGGGAAGGATTTGAAGCCGCGCATTTCAAGCGCTTTGAGATGCAAATGGTTCACTTCCTTTTTGTATCTACGAAAATTTTATATCTACGTTATATTTTTCAAGTTGAGTTTCTTTGATCTTTATGTTTATGTTTCGGCATCCCATCTCCGAAAGTATTCGGGATATTTCATTTTTGTTGTGCTTTTTCTGCCCTGAAATTTTTGATGTTTCGCCACACGGTGCAAACACCGTAAGGGTCTTTGCGTCTTGCGGAACGGAACCGAGCTGAGTGATTTTTTCTTTTATAAGATCGAGATAAACTGCACTTTCGCACAACTCTCCGAGGGCAGGATGGTTTGCTCCCGCAAATACTTCGTTGGGATCCGAAAGATTTTCCCCCGACTGAAGTCCCACGCGCAACACTTTGACTCCGTTTCTGATGAATATCTTAAGACATTCTGCGGTGCGTGATACCGCATCCCCGATAGTAAGGGGCAAGTATTCTCCGTTTTGAGCCATGTTGCAAAGTTCCGTTTCCCTGAATACCACGGTGGGGTATATGCGGGTTTCCTTTGCACCGAGACGGCAAATTTCACGGGCTGTATAGATCTCATCCCCGGGTGTTGATGAGGGCAATCCCGTCATCATCTGACCACCGAGGATAAACCCACGCTCATTTATCAGCCTGCACGCACGCTCGGTCTGCTCGAAGGTGTGCCCTCTGCGGCAGGCGGAAAGAACTTTATCGCTTGCCGACTGTATGCCGAGTTCAATGTGGCGCACCCCGTAGCGCGAAAGTATGTCGAGTATTTCACCGTCTATGTAATCGGGGCGGGTGGAAAGGCGGATGGTTCTGACTTTGCCGCATTTTACGTATTCGTATGCGTCAGCCAGCAGCCTTTCCATGGTGCTTCTGCATATTCCCGTAAAGCTTCCGCCGAAAAAAGCTATCTCGGTATCATAGATATCGGGATCTATGGTGCAAAGAGCTTCTTCTATTTCGGGGCGGATATCTCGGTCTGCGGGGAGAGTTGTTCCCGTGATCTTGCGCTGATTGCAGAAAACACAGTCGTTCGGGCACCCCTCATGCGGGATGAATATGGGAATGTTTGCGTGTTTTTTTGCTTTATTCATTTCGTGTTTATGCTGTTGTCATCGGCTTTACTTTCGGGTATGACCCCAAAAAGCACGAGCGCCATGCGTGCCGCCTGCTGTTCGGCTTCGCGCTTGGTTCCGCCGCTTCCTTTTCCTATGCAGTTGTTGTTAAGACGGACTTCAAAAAAGAAGCTCTTATCGTGCGGGGGGCCTTCCTCGCCTACCATTACGTATTCAAGTATATCTCCGCGGTTCTGCTGAACGAATTGCTGAAGCATGGTCTTGCAGTCTTCGCTTCCTCCGCGACGTGTAAGCTCCTCTATTTTTTTTGCCACATACGGCAGCGCAAAGCTTTTTGCACAGTTGTATCCGCCGTCAAGATATATTGCTGCAAGAAGCGCTTCAAAAACATCGGCAATAACACTGCGTCGGTTTCTGCCGTTAGTGAGCTCTTCTCCGTGACCTATAAGCAGAAATTTTCCCGCTTCAAAGCTTGCCGAGTATTCGTAAAGAGCACCCTCGCACACCGATGCGGCACGTATTTTCGTAAGATCTCCTTCGGCAAGGCGGTTGTATTCCTCGAAAAGATAGTCCGATGTTATTATGGAAAGCACCGAGTCGCCCAGAAATTCAAGCCGCTCATAGCATACGGTGTCGGTATTTCCCCTGGCGCGCATTTCGTTTGCGTATGATGAATGGGTAAGGGCTGTCTGTGCCAGCTTTTTGTTTTTAAAGGTGTATCCGATCCGCTCCTCAAGAAGTTCAAGTGGCAACGGATATTCTTCTTTTTTCATGATCTGCCTTTCAGTAGATTATTTTATATATTTTTCCTTGTTCACCGCAAGAGTCTCAAACTCACCGATTATTCCCGACATGGCATAGTTCTTTGCCTGAAGAATACAGTAGCTTATGCTCTTTTCGTTGGAGCTTCCGTGGGCTTTTATAACAGGTTTGGATATGCCAAGGAACGGCGCACCGCCGAATTCCGAATAGTCCATTTTCTTTTTGAGCTTTGCGATACCGCCCGCCACAAAAACAGAGCCTAATTTTGTTGCTATGTTTTCGTAGAACAGATCCTTTAAGGTCTTCTTTATAAAGCTCCCGAAGCCTTCACAAAGCTTTAAGATTATATTGCCCGTAAACCCGTCGCAGACTATAATATCGGCAACGCCTGCGGGCACGTCACGTCCCTC
Organism: Clostridia bacterium; assembly: GCA_017549405.1. Lineage (GTDB taxonomy): Bacteria > Bacillota > Clostridia > Oscillospirales > CAG-382 > UMGS1052. Next base: position 35,668 of record JAFYUY010000136.1, read on the forward strand.
GATATTTCCGATAAAGTTGATGTTGAGTTCTTTTAGCTTCTGATGTGTTTCCACATAAAGCGCGGTTCCCTTTTTCTCTTCGGCACCGTTGTTTATAAGGCCAACTTTCGGAGATTTCACGTCCATAACGTGCTCCATAAAAAGGTGTCCCATAAGAGCAAAATCCGTAAGATGCTCGGGGCATACGTCTGTGTTTGCGCCCGCATCGACTAAAAGCATGGGCTTTCCGAGGGGTACTATTGCACCGAGTGCCGCACGTCTCATGCCCTTTATCCTGCGGACGATGAGCGTTGCCCCTGTGAAAAGCGCACCTGTGTTGCCTGCGCTCACCACGGCATCGCCCTCACCCTCGGAAAGAAGACGGAGGGCAGTTGCCATTGAGGAATCTTTTTTCTCCTTCATAACACAGCCGGGGTCATCTTCCATATTTACCGGCTCATCGGGGGTATGGTAAACGGAAACTCTTATTTCCGAAAGGGAATTTTCGCGGATGATCTTTCTGATCACGTTTTCGTCACCCACCAGAAGCACATCGGCATCGTGGGCGTTTGCGCCTGCGATGGCACCCTTAACTATTGCCTCGGGTGCATTGTCACCGCTCATGCAGTCAACGATTATTTTCAAAACAGTTTTCCTCCGTGATAAAAAAGGTTATTGTTTGTCTAAATTTTTGGTAAAGCTGCATTTTTCGTTAATGCAGTAAACAAGATCCTTGCCCTTCTTTTTGAGCAAAAGGCCCTGGCATTCGGGGCATTTCTCCTCCTGCGGAATATCCCAGGTCGAGAATTTGCACTCGGGATATTTTTCGCAGCTGTAGAACACGCTCTTTTTTCTGCCGTGCTTTATGAGTATTTTTGAACCGCACTGAGGGCAAGGCACGTTAAGGTCTTTGGTTATGGGTTTTGTGCTGCGGCATTCGGGATACTTTGCGCAGGCATAGAAATTGCCGTATCTTCCGCGGCGGATCACCATACCGCCGCCGCATATATCACACTTGATATCATCGGGCGCGGGAGTGAGGCTTGCCGCAGTGGTATTTTCTTCGGTTTTCTCGATAACATTGCCGTCTTTATCTACGGGCTTTGTGTTGCGGCATGCGGGGTAGTTGGGGCACGCGGCAAAGCGGCCGAATCTGCCATTTTTGATTATCATGCGGCTGCCGCATTTTTCGCACAGAAAATCCGTTTCCTCGGCAACAAGCTTGTAGTTGCCCTTTTCTATGGTCTCTTCTGCCTTGTCAAGCATAGTGATAAAATCACCGTAGAAGGATTTCAAGACCTCCTGCATGGACTTTTTGCCGTTTTCCACATCATCGAGCAGCTCTTCCATGGTAGCGGTAAAGCCGTAGTCCACGATGCTTGAGAAATTATCGGTCATAAGGCGGGTGGTAACTTCACCCAGAGGTGAGGGAGCAAGGGTCTTTCCGTCGCGCTCCACATATCCGCGCTGGATTATAGTGGTGATGGTGGGGGTGTATGTGGAAGGGCGGCCAATACCCTTTTCTTCAAGCACCTTTATAAGGGTGGCTTCTGTATATCTTGCGGGCGGCTTTGTGAAGTGCTGTGAGGGAGAAAGCTTGTTGAGCTCCAATGTGTCACCTTCGCAGACCTCGGGAAGCTTTGCTTCCTTTTCTTCTTCCTCGGGCGAATCTTCGTCCTTTTCTTCTTTTGTTTCTTCATAAACCGCCATAAATCCGGGATGGCGCACGGTGTAGCCCGAGCTGCGGAAGATATATCCCGCACTTTCAATATCAATGGTAACCGTGTCAAGCAGAGCGGATTCCATCTGAGAAGCCACAAAACGATCCCAGATGAGCTTGTAGAGCTTGAACTGGTCGGGAGAGAGATACTGCTTTACGATTGCAGGCTCAAAAGCCATATCGGACGGACGGATAGCTTCGTGAGCATCCTGAGCGCCTGCACGGGATTTATAAACTCTGCGGGTCTTGGGATAATAATCCGCACCGTATTTCTGCTCGATATAAAGCTTTGCGGCATCGGCTGCGATATCGGAAATTCTGAGAGAGTCGGTACGCATATAGGAGATAAGACCGCGGGTACCGAATTCTCCGAGCGAAATACCTTCATAAAGCTCCTGGGCAATTTTCGCTGTCTTTTCCGAACGGAAACCGAATCTCTTATTCGCCTCCTGGTGAAGGGTGGAGGTAATAAAGGGAGGCGCGGGGTTATTGGTGCGCA
>JAFYUY010000137.1 GCA_017549405.1 Clostridia bacterium
ATGGGGTGCTGGTGTATTATATCCGTGCCCAAAGCTATGTGATAAGTCGCAACAACACCATTTTTATATGCCTGATAAAGAATACAGTCATCGCGGTACGGGAATTTTTCGGGGTGCATATCTATATACACGGCAAGAGATTCTCCGTAACCCATGTCATGCTGAGCACCATACTGAAGCGCCTCATTCATCCAGCGCCCTGTTTCCTCCCACATACCGAAAGAGCCGTCCTCTATCGCTGTGGGCACATCTTCACTGGTACCACCGAGATATGCAAGTTCAAAATCATGGATACTGCACGCACCGTTTCCTGAAATATGAGTGATTATACCCATTTTCATAAGCTCAATTATGTAGCGAGAAAGGCTGTTTTTAATAACGTGCGCACCCTGAGACCAGATGACAGGCCGTCCGTTTTTGCGGGCGGTTATTATTCTCTCTATAAGGGTATCAAAATCCTCCCCGCCGTCCCATTCGGGAGCCTTGTCCACACCGGGTGTCTTGAGCGTATCTATGCGCACAAGATTGTGACGGATAGATGCGGGATATGTTTTTATGTTATCAAACGAAAGATATTTATACTCCATAAATGTACCTCTTATTTCCTTGTTTACTGTTTTATTAAAGCCCCAAGAATTTCAGAAGCTCCTGCTTTTCGGTAAAATCACCGACTATTATATCCGCATCTGCGGCAATAAGTCTTGCTCTCTTTGTTTCGTCAACTCCGCATCTTTCTCGCTCATTGCTTGCCAGTCCTATGGTGCGGGCGCCCTTAGCCTTGCCAAGAGCTATTTCCACTTTACCGTCTCCGCACACCGCAAGCTCATCGCCCGAGTATCCGCCCTCCTCAAGAAGACGCTTGATGACTGCCTCCTTTGAACAACTCTCTTCATGAAGCGGTGCACCCTTTATCTCATCGAAGAAATCTATCACGCCGAGCTTTGCAGCCTCATTTTTTACATCGGGATCATCCGTGCCGCTGGCAACAAATATTTTTATTCCACGTTCCTTCAAAGCAGAAAGGAACTCACAAGCTCCCGCCATAAGATAGTTTTCGGGAAGCTCCTTGCCGGCAGCAAGATTTTCAAGTTTCCGTTTTATTTCCAGCATCAGGCGGTCGTTGTACATTCTTTTGTATTCCCATATATCTTCGGGAGTTCTGCCACTCTTTTCAACTTCACCTGCCAGCCACTTCATTTGCAATATGGTCTGTATTCCCGTGGATTCGTCAATATAATCCGCCACTTTTTTTTCAAGAAGAGCCTTGTCCGTTTTGCCGTCATCAAGGACTTCAAAAAAAAGCGGTGCCATGACTTTTTCCCAACCGCAGCGCAGGGTGGAAACAGTGCCGTCAAAATCAAAAAGCACTGCCTTTACGGGATTTTTCGAAGTATCGTTCCTTATTTCCATAAGATAACCTCTCATTTCTGATTACTTATAAGCTCATTATATCACGGTTTATGTTGTTTTGCTTACAATTATTTTGCCGCAAATTACAGTTTTTTCGGAAAATCACGTTTTTTTCGAAAAAACGGGAAAGGTTTACCCTTTCCCTCAGCCTCATATCGTTTTCATCCCAATGATAGATAAAATCTCCTCGGGTATTACCCTTTCGTAGTTTATTTGCAAAAGACAAATATTGCCATCCACAGGCTCCGACGTTGCACCTGCTGCACAAAGCTGTATGTTATTACTGTATTCACGCAACGATATGGCGCTGTCAGCCGTGATCGTAAGTTTCGAACCCATGTAAAAGCTTTCGCGTTCAAAATCCATAACTGTCTCGGGTGCAAGTCTGTTCGTGGTCATTTTTATCCCCCTCTCCCTCACAAGCGGAGAAATAGACGAGCAAAGCCATTTTGTGCTGCGCTGAATTATTCTCATTGCAGTTTCCATTGATACGGGCTGGATGATCTCCTTTATCTTGTTACCCATGGAACTTTCTTTGATCAGAAAAACATTTTTCTCAGTTTCACTCTTTCCCGAACAGCGTATTATGTACTTTTCCGCAACCGCTCCCGCTCCGCGCACATCGGTATCGCCGCCGAAAATAATATCCGTAACGGGACAGCATTCATATGCCGAGGTCCCTGCGGAAAGCCTGTCTCTTATTGATGCAAATTTACTGCTGCTGATATATTTTGACATTCTGTTATGGCACTCAGTCTTTCTATCCGTCATTTTATACCTCCGTTAAATCTTTTTATAATTATAACTGCGCAATGTGACAGATTTTTGAAAACAAACTGAGCGTTTACCGATATTTGTCAAAGTTCTGTAAAACAAAAGGGGCTGTTTAAAAACCGCGTTTTTAAACAGCCCCAAACATTTTTATTTGTTGTATTTTCTTCTGATTTTTCCGGAAGTCGTCTTTTCAAAGGGCTCTTTGCGGATAACCACATTGTGAACATTCTTGTACTGAGGAAGAGTATCGTTGAGTTCGGAAACAGCAGCCTTGATCTTATCGAATATCTCGTCCTGAGAAAGTCCCTCGGTCATGTTCTGATCGGGATATATCTCAGCAAGAAGACCTATCTCTTCACCGTTTTCGTTGCGTTCAGCAGAAACTATTACTTCCGCCACCAAAGAAAGACCTGTTATATAATCTTCGATCTCTTCGGGATATACGTTTTTACCATTTTTAAGAACAATGAGGTTCTTTTTGCGGCCTGTAATGTAAAGTCTTCCCTCGTCGTCAAATTTTCCGTAGTCTCCCGTGTGGAACCATCCGTCAGGTTCAAGGACTTCTGCTGTAACCTCAGGCATTTTGTAATAACCGAGCATTACAGTGTCACCCTTAACGC
>JAFYUY010000138.1 GCA_017549405.1 Clostridia bacterium
AAACCTTGCCAAACAACTTGCACCCTTTGGAATAACCGTAAACAACGTAGCGCCCGGTGTTATTGCCACACCTCGCAACGAAGCCGCACTGAGCGACAGAGAATACTGCAAAAAAGTACTTGACGGAATTCCCGCAGGGTTTGCGGGACAAGCTTCGGATTGTGCGGCACAGGTGCTCTTGCTGTGCTCGGACGAGGGAAGATACATGACAGGCGAAAATATTTATATAGACGGAGGAATGAAACTGTGAAATTCAACTGCAAAGAAGATATTATAGCACTTACCCCCCAATGGAAGGGCGAACGATTTCCCGACGGCAGACCGAAGGTTGCCGACAGATACCTTGAAGCGCTGAAAAGCCTTACTCTTGAAGAAGTATGGAAACCAATATTCGTGAAAGGCTATGAAAGTCAGTTTGAAGGAAGACTTCACACACTTCACAATGACGACAGAAAACTTGTGGGCAGAGCAGTTACGGCAACCTTTGCCCCCACCCGCCCCGACCTTCACGAAACCATGTTTGAAATAGGCATGAAGGAAGGCAGAAAAGGAAACTACAACCAATGGGTCATAGATACTCTTGTGGAAGGCGATGTTGTTGTTGCCGATATGTATGACAAGATATATAAAGGCACCTTCCTTGGCGGAAACCTCACCACCGCCATAAAAACCAAAACCAAAAACGGCGGTGCCGTTATATGGGGCGGCGTGCGCGATGTTGAACAGATGAAAAAAATAGATGTTCAGGTATATTACCGCGGAATAGACCCCACACCGATACGTGATTTTGTTATGACGGGCTTCAATACTCCAACAAGGATCGGAAATGCCATTGTTTTGCCCGGAGATATCGTTTTCGGTGCAGGCGGCGGTGTGTTGTTTATACCCTCACACCTTGTGGCTGAAGTGGTAGACGGTGCATCAAAGACCCAGGTCAAAGATATTTTTGGTTTTGAAATGATAACTCAAAACAAGTTCACCACGGCTCAGATAGATAAAAACACATGGACAAAGGATATGCTCGACCTTCTTATGGAATTTATTGCCACAGATGACCGAGGTATTCCCTACCGCGAGCTCGACTGGTCGCAAGAGTATGACCTTGCTATAAACGGTGATCCCAACGATACTCAGACAGCGCTTTGAGCATTTCCGGAATTCTTAGCCCGACTTTAGTATATTAATATCAAACACTCCCGAAACAAGTACCAAAACTGCTTCGGGAGTTATTTTTTAGTTATTTGATTTTCACTTTATCAACCGTGCCGAAATTGTTGTATATCTCATATTCCAAGCCGATCTATATATTTTCCAAGCTCTTTTTCAAATTCAAGTCCGTATCGCGTATCGCAACCGAGATCGTGGGTGCGGCATATACAAGAAAGAGTAAAATTCACCGCGATATCCAAAGATTCGGCAATCTCTTTCCCGTTCATCACAGCACCAAGAAGTGCACTTGCGAAAACATCTCCCGAACCGTGATAAAATCCTTCCACCACACGGCACGGGCAATAAATATACTCGTTTCTTTCGCTGTCATAAGCTGCGGCTCCCGTTGTGTTTTTTTCAAAACTGACTCCGCTCAAAACAGCATATCTCGGTCCCATTGCGCAAAGCTTTTTTAGCATATCTTTTATGTAGCTTTCGTCATAACCGCAAGATACATAGGGCAGATCAAGCAACATACACGCCTCGGTAAGGTTGGGTACTATCATATCGGCACTCGCACATATGCTCCTCATGCCTTCCACAAATCGTGCGTCTATTGACGTGTAAAACCTGCCCGCATCACCCATAACGGGATCCACCAGCACAAAGGTATCCTTTTCTTTAAAGGCATCTATAAGACGGGAAAGTATTTCAAGCTGTCGGTGAGAGCCGACATAACCCGTATATATTGAATCCGCTTTCACTCCAAGGGTTTTCCAATGGGAAAATACGGGTTCTATCTCGTCGGTGAGGTCACGAAAGGTAAAACCCTCAAAACCGCCCGTGTGGGTAGACAGCACCGCTGTGGGTATAACAGAAGTTTCCACCCCTGCCGCCGAAAGTATGGGGAGCGCCACAGTAAGCGAGCACCTGCCCATACACGATATATCGTGAACTGCAATGACTCTTTTTTTATCCATTTAAAATTGCCCTTTTCAAACTTATAATAAAGTATTATACATCATTTGCACAAAAAAGTAAATACCCCACCGCATCAATCCTGAAATCCGAAAATTTTTCGGACTAAAACCGATTGACTTTTCGCCGTATGCATGATACAATCAAAACAAACGTACAAAAAGGAGTATGATATGTTAAACTACTCGATAATGCCTCTTGATACAGCGCACCTCGACGAAATATGTAATGATATAAAATACCAATACGAAAATAACATTTCCACCTGCGTGTTGTTTTCAATGCCGGTGGTGCCGGAAGGCTCTCCCGCCATAAACAAAGGAAAGATACTCGGAGAAAAATTTGCTCTTTTCCGCGACAAGCTTGCCTCAATGGGTTTGAAATGCGGCATACTCGCCCAGGCGACCATCGGTCATGGTTGGAAATTGAGCGAAATGTTCCCATACACACAATATACAGGTCTTAACGATGGTGTGAAAACCCACACTTGTTGCCCCGAGGATGACGGTTTTTGTGATTATATACGCGACACTTTCCGAACCCTTGCACTTTATAAGCCTGAAATAATAATGGTTGACGATGATCTTCGCCTTATATTCCGCCAAGGTGGAGGATGCGCCTGCGAGCGGCATATGGAAATGTTCAACAAGCGTGCTGGAACAAATATTACCCGCGAGCAGTTGTGGAACGAAATAAAAACCAAAGGCGAAAACGCACGTAAATACACGGACGTTTTTGTTGAAACTCAGTTCGACTCTCTTTTGAAAGCCGCACGTGCCATGCGCGAGGGCATCGACAGTGTTGACCCGACATTGCCCGGAGCTTTTTGTTGTTGTGGAAGCAACCCCGAGGCGGCGGGCGAGATAGCGCAGATACTTGCAGGAAAGGGCAATAAAAAAATCATCCGTATAAACAACGGCAACTACCTTTGCGGTGGCGGAAGAAAATTTTCCGTGGTATTCTACCGTGCCGCAACGCAAATGGCAAAGCTGCGCGATTATGCAGACATTTTCCTCGACGAACCCGATACATGCCCACAGAACCGTTACAGCACGAGTGCCGCGGCACTTCACTCGCACCTGGCGGGTGCCATTCTCGAGGGAGCATGCGGAGCTAAGCACTGGATAACCCGCATGGCGGCATATGAACCCGAAAGCGGAAAGGCATATCGCGAAAAGCTTTCAAAATACAGCAAGTTTTACAGCGCTCTTGAAGAGTTGGTTCCAAAGCTTACCTGGTGCGGATGCCGGATCCCGTTATCAAAGGAATCATACTTTGACCTTTCCCTCCCATTCTTTGGAACAGAGCTTGAAGGCTGGTCGTGTTATGTTCTGGAACGCCTTGGTCTTCCCCTTTATTTTTCCGAAAACAGCGGCGGTGCGGTATTCATGGAAGGCGAGCACACCCATGAAAATTTCACCGACAAAGAGATAAAAGATTTCTTCAGCGGAGCATTCTTCATGGCATCCGACACCGCAAAAGCACTCGTTGAGCGCGGTTTCGGAGAATATATCGGTGTTGACTTGCGTGAATGGAACGGCAAGACAATGAGCGTTGAAAAACTGTATGTAAACGGCACCTGCTGCCCCGTCCAGAAAAATGCGCTTGAACTCGTTCCCCAAAGCGACAAGGTGAAGGTTCATTCCTCCGTATGCTATACCCTCGACAAGCAGACCTACACAGAGCTTTTCCCCGCTGTCACAGAATACCAAAACTCGCTTGGCGGCACTACTGTCACGTACTGCGGATCACCCAACATAGAGCTCGGTCTTGGCGCCCCCTTTTCAATGCTGAACGAATCACGCAAGAAACAGTTTATAGAGCTTCTCAAAAAAACAGGCAATCTCCCGTTATATTATCCGGGAGATGCGGAAGTATATCTTAAAGCCGCAAAGATATCCGACGGCGGTATGTTCTGTTCATTCTTCAATCTTGGAATTGACCCACTTGATGAGATAACACTTGTGAGCGAAACTGAAATTTCAAAGGTAGAGATCCTTTGTGCCGATGGATCACGCAGACCCGTAAAATTCCGCTCCAACGGAAACACCGTTATAATTGAAGAAAAAGCATACCTGCTCGACCCCGTAATGCTGTTTCTTTATTAATGCGAATCATCCTTGCTATAATTGCAAAAGCCCTCCGCAGAGATATCTGCGGAGGGCAATTTTGTGCCGATATTTAATTATCTGCCGGCAATTACCTTAAGAGCTTCTGTCTGCTCTTGAGTAAGTTCTTCTCTGTCCAGCGCCATGGAAGCAATAGCTGCCATATTTGTGCTGTACTGTTCACCGTAAACTGTGTGCTCATATCCCTGTGCATCAGTATATGTGATATAGGGAACTACCGCATAGTCACAGGTATAGTCGGTAATGCTTGTGATGCACACCGTATAAAGAATACGGTCTTCGTAATCCTTATAAGTTTTTACAGCGGGAACGATACCTGCTTTTTGGGTTTCCTTAGTGAGCTTTTCATTTTCAAGAAGATTCTCGGGAAGCACCACGTAACCGTAACCAATGCCGTTATCTGTTTCTGCTGTGGGAGCAAAACCTTCTGTGAGTTCTGCTATGCGAGCCATAAGTTCTTTTCCGAAGCTGTTAACAAATCTCAGGGCACGTACTCCGTTGAGTCTTATCTGAGCACCCTCCACGACAAAGTTTGCGTTTTCGTCACCATATGTTGTGTTGAGTTCTGTAAACTCAGCCTTAATAACAGCACCCGCTCTAATGGTTTCACCGTTTGCAACAGCAACTCCGTTCTCGTGGTACCAACCAAGGAAGATCTCGCCCTGCACATAAGGCACTGCGGAGTTTTCAAAATCAACTGCACCGTCTGCAGATGCCGTTACGGTATAATTGTCGCTTATCATAGCCGCAGATCCCCCGATCGAAACAGCTTTTGCAAAGCTTATATCACAGAAAGAGCCTGCAACATTGTTTGATGCAAGAGAGTAGTATCCGTAAGCGTTCTTGGTAAGTACATTTCCGCCGCACACCGGAACAACGCCATCGATATCGGAAACAAGGTCAAATCCCAGAAGATCTCCGCCAACTCCTTCTGCAAATACGGGAGTTGCGCTACCGCCTGTTACACGAATTCTGTAGGCTGCTATGGATTCTGCATGGATCTTAACTCCTGTGTTTATCTCCGCATTGTTGATAATGTAAATTTCGTGACCGCCGATATTATTTCCGTAACCTTTTCTTCCAAGTACAAGTCCCGTAAAGTCATCGTCCGCACCAACATTCTTGTTGTTTACGATAACAGCAGCATTTTTACCTGCCATAGGAGCATCTGCCGCATAGTTTACGTGACCGCCGATTATGGACTTATTCTTGAAGTTACCGCCGTTTACGGTAAATATTACATTACCGCTTACCTTGTCCGCCACGTGAGAACCGAGGTAAACATTAGTCGTGAACGTTCCGCCGTTGATAGTATGGTAAACGTTACCGTTTGTGTTGTATCCGTTCTTGCCGGAGCCATTTCTTGAACCACCGTAATATTCACGGAATACACCGCCGTTTACGGTATAGTAAACATCACCTACATGCGCCGTAGTTGAATTATAGTTACCGCCGGACATGATAAAGGAAAAGTCGCCGCCGTTGATAATGTAATTAGATGTACCGGTTGCCGCACCGTGAGAGCCAACATAGAGATAACGGTTTGTTCTCCATGTTTCGTAAATGCACTCTCTGACCTCAACCTTAAGATTTGCACCAAATGTTATGGTGCGACCACTGTCGGTACTGATAAACAACTCGTCTTTAGGAGCCTTGATAGTCAGATTGTCAAAAGTAACATCGTTCTTGTTGAAAACAACATTGCTTGTGTTTTCAAGGTCGAGCTTATTTGCCGAAGCATTGTTATCAAGACCGCAGAATGTGATCGGACCGCGGGTAGCCTTCGTTGTTTCAACCAATCCGCCATTGTAATAACCGCAGACATAGATAGTACCGCCTTCTGCAGCAGTAATGGAATTTATAGTTTCGCCCATCGCATTGAAAGGCTTGAGATCCACTCTGCCGTCACCGTTTGTATCCACGTATGCGCTTGCGGAAATGTATGCGCGATTGTTTGCCGAGTTCTTCCACACAGGAGTAAACTTCACATTTTCGGTCGCAGTATAGGAAGCTCCTGCTGCATAATGATTTTCACCGTCAAACCAGCCAACAAATTCAAAACCGTCTCTTGCGAATGTGTTCTGTGCAAGAGTGAATGCGTAACCGTCAACAACTGTTTCTGTTACGTTTTCGCCCTGCACATCATCCATACCGGGAGCGTATTCAACGTTTACGGAAGAATAAGAAACAGTGTATATACCGGGTGTGTTAATGGTGTAAAGATCGTTCACCGTCTTTTCAGCAAGAACACCGTTAATGTAGAGGGTGTCGCTGTCGGTCTTAATGCTGAATACACCGGGAGTTTCGGTTACATCAACAGTACCGTCAACACCGGACTTAATTATGATATGCTTCGATGCGTCAAATCCTGAAGGAACGGAAGTTATTCCGTCATTGAGAACGAGCTGTGCAGGATACTGATATGTTACATATTTTTCAGTGTGTGCTGTTTCGCCAGCAGGGATAGACTTTGAGGCAAAGGTTGCTTTGCTGACGCTTCCTTCACCCGCGATAACAAGTGAGGGAGCATTTGTCCAGGTCACAGATCCGCCAAGAGATGTGCCATAGGTGTCAGCTACAAAACGGATTTCGGCAATATTTCCGCCATCGATATAAATTCTTGCGCCGGCAGAAGTAACACTTTTTCCGTTGCTTACATAGTAAGGACCCGCAAACAATGTTGCAACAGAGCTGCTGTGCATATCAAGGTTCTGGTATATCGAGTTGGCGTTCTGTGCTCCGAGGTGGATCTTGGGCTTGATCACTGTGGTATCCGTTTCGGAAGCCGCAATATTCTTGACATTTTCACCGATAACAAGTCCGTCTACTCTGTTTGAACCATCAAAGAAGTTGTTGGACTTAGTTATTTTGAGGTTTAAATTCTGAAGTGTAACAGGACCCAAGGGATAGAACGCATCGACATACTTGATGCTTCCCACACCCTCACCGTCAACTGTTATTCTTCCGTTATGATATCCGCTTGTGCTGAAGCAATGGCCATAGCTTCCGATGGAAATCTCACCCATGAGGATAATGGTGAAATCTTTTGAGTAATCGCCGATGATATTCTGTGCTTCGGGGAAGGACTTAACGGGAGATTTTCTTACAACACCGCTTCCTGAAGCTTCCGCCTGAGGATTAACGTAGATCGTTTTAAGATCCGCCTTCGCCATCCACTGTGCAGTAAAGGTTATAGCGTCAATTCCGAGCGCATAGCTTTCACCGGGGATATAAATGTTATCGTCTCCGTCAGTCTTCCAACCGGCAAAGATATATCCGTCCTTTGTAAGTAAAGATTCGGGAATAGTAACTGTGCCGTTCTGCTTTGCAGAAACAGTTGTCGCCTTTTCGCCATCCTTGAAAAGAATGTCAAGGGCTGCAGGATCGTTGAAAACAATATTTTGAACAGTTCCTGTTTTCGCTTCAAGCTGATAGAGTCCATTCGCATCTGCAACAAGCTTTTCGCCATCCAGGTAAGGAACAAGCTCTTCGGAGTCGGGAATAACCGCAAATCCCTTAAGTGTTATTCCATCTTCGGCAAATACAGGAGTTGCACTGCCGCGGGAAACACTGATAGCGTAGTCTGCAACATTGGATGCGTGGATAGCAGCACCGGTATTGCCCGCATATTCTGCATTATTGAGAATAACGAACTTGCCCGCATCGGAATTTGTAATGCCGACACCCTGCTTTACACCTATAGAAATACCGGCAAGCGATCCGCTGTTCTGCACGATCTGCTTATTGTTAATTATGAAAATCTGATTACCATTGACCTTAGTATACTTGGTATCAGTTACGTCATAGCTCTGGGAGGTACCGAAAGCAAACGACTGACCGCTCGCAAACTTGCCGCCGTTGATATTATAGATAAGGTTACCGTTGAGGATACCCGTGGTGGTTGCAGTATAAAGACCGCCTTTAAAGTTTCCACCGTATAAATTGTATTCAACATTTCCGTTAACGGTCTGTATACCGACTTTACCGTTGCCGTTTCTGGAGAAACCATCAATACTGCCGGTAACATCACCGCCGTATATGTTATAAACAGAGTTTCCTGTTACGGTAAATGTACCCTGCCAAAGAGCCGCAGCGCCAAAGTTTCCGAGTTTTCCGGAATACATATTAAGACTTGTTGCCTTACCTGATATAGGCATTCCGGGACGAATGGTATTGTCGACTGTAAAACCTTCACCCAAGGTAAGAACATGACCGTTGGTGTATGACCAGTTTTCATCCACAGTACCAACCATTTTGATGTTTCTGAGTTCAACATCACCGCCAACCAACGTAATTATTGTGTTGGTAAGCTTTGCGTTGCTATCTGCACCTTCAATAATAATTTTACTGTGTTCCGCAGCATTATCGACAAATTCCATCTCGCCACTTAAGCGGATAATACCACCGACAGGAGAAAGAGCATCGATAGCTTCCGGGAAGGTAGTATATGCATCAACAGTCTTGCCGTCAACAGTAGCAGAACCTGTGGAAGAAACATAAACTATTGAACTTCCGTCGTTGTAGTCGATTTTTTCGCCGTTTGCGTTATAATACATCGGCATTCTCTGAGAGAAGGTGATACTGTTAAACCAGCTCTCTTCGTTGCCGGTATAATTCTTGGCTGCAGTTTCATTGCCAAAGGGATAATGTCTTGCCTGCTTGAGGTACTGTCCGGGATAAAGCTGACCCGCCTTTTCCGCAAATGCGGAAAAATCGAAATACTGTGTTACCCACTTACCCTCGATAATAGGTCTTTTAAGAGGAGAAATGTCTGAGGGGAAGTTTGCAGAACCCTGAACCCAGCCCGCAGTGTTGAGCTGGTCAAGCTGCATTGCAATACTTTTTGCAGTGCCCGAACCTTTGCCGTCGTAATAATATGTTATGCCGACATATTTGTATCGGGGGAAAGTGATCTTATTTGAAAGACCGTGGTAATTCCATTTATCTACCTGAGGAGCAAGATGCGCATCGCTTGCCGCAGGATTGGGCTTTACAAGCTTTGCTTCATATCCTTCAAAAGTAGTAACTTCTCCCAAAGTGGCACCATATGCCGCTGTATAATCTGCCGCGGAAATTACTATTGCGGGAGTAACGGTATCGGGAGCCTCTGCAACCTCAATGGAAGCTGTGTCTCCGTTAATGTAGATATATTTGAGCCAGCCTTCAGAACCGTGACCCACATCTTTAAGAACCACTTCAACGAGCCATTCTTCGTTATCAAGACCTGTTTTGAGTTCTGCGGGGAAAGGCAGACCGCCATTTTGATAATTCTTTACAAGAGAAACCTTGCCCGTATAGGATTTCGAGGGATCTGCGGTGCTTGTTATGGTATATTCAACCGTTCCGCTGTTATAGTAACCATGGTTGAAGAAGCCGACTGCAGTACCCGTAAACTTGAACGCGAAAGATGCATTGTTAAAACTTGTTCTTATGGAACCATTGGATTCGGCATAAGAGCTTTCACCGTCACGTGTACTGAGCGTCCAGCCGTTGAGGTCTGCATTGGTAAAGCCTGCATCCTTAAAGCTTATGTAACGTCCGTTTTCCTTAATGTGTGCGCCGTTCCCCTTGGTTGAAGCGTAGGATGCGAATTCATTAATATCAACTGCCTTTACGGGAGCATCGTGGGACACACTGTCGCCAAGCTGTTCCGTGAGGAATGATATTACTGTGTCTGCATATACTTCATAACCCGCATCTTTGGGATGGCATGCATCGGCAATGAATCTTCTCCAGATAGAGTTTGCATTGCTTGAATCGGATGCTGCAAAGGTTTTGCCCTCTGCTTCGTAAACCGAGTTTATAACTTCGATAAGAGCATGACCAACATTTACCTGAGGGAGTCCATAGTATTCTGCAATAGTTCTCTGAGCAGTAAAATACTTGGAATCATCATGTCCCTTATTGAGGTAGTTATAGGCAATGTTGTTATCCATTGTGAAAACGGGGATGACCATGATCTTAGGGTTTGCCTTATAAGCCTGGCGAATGATGGATTCGTAGTTGATCTCAGTCTGATCCTGGGTGATATTATCATAAATATCATTTATGGCAAATTCAATAAAAAGAACATCCGGAGGGTTGTCAGAACCGAGCTCGCAATCTCGCCATACGCGGTAGGAACCGAAATAGGATCCCGTAGCACCGATGGCACCATGAACGTTTGTGACATTCTTTCCGTAGGATGATTCGGGACCGAATGTATCAACAAACCACTTTCCAACGCGCGCACGCCAAGAGGTCGTGCTGAGATCGGATGCACCGGAGCCCACTGTTACAGAGCCTCAGAGATAGGCGATTTTGAGTTCTGTTTCGCTTTCATCCTGCAAAAGATGCCAGAGATTCTGCACCCGCGATGCAGGAAGACCGGTTTCTTCGGCAAATACTGTCATCGCAGGCATAGTGCCGATAACAAGTATCAATGAAAGAACAAAAGCGAGAAACTTTACGGATTTTGTTTTCATTTCAAAATTCTCCTTTTCTTAAGATTACTTGTTGCGTAAATAACTTGTGCAACACTACATTATAATAGTATACCAACCGCCTGAAAAAGTCAATGGTTTTAAAAAAAATCAAATAATGATAAAAATATGTGCATCGTTGTGTAAAAACCCAAAAATAATTCACACTACGCACGGTTAAAAAACGCCGCCCGTCGGAATTTGACAGGCGGCCGCAATTAAGCTTCAA
Organism: Clostridia bacterium; assembly: GCA_017549405.1. GTDB lineage: Bacteria > Bacillota > Clostridia > Oscillospirales > CAG-382 > UMGS1052. The sequence goes on from JAFYUY010000138.1 coordinate 10,947, forward strand.
TATATTTTATGCAAGAAATGTCTTTTTAATGTAATCCGCACTCATTTTTATGTGCTCAAGATTGTTGGAGCCGGGGCCTTCTTCCACAACAAGCCAGTCATGCGCCCCCGAAGCCTTTACCACTCCCGGGATATCAACGATTCCGCTGCCAACGGCTGTATCATCTGCCGTGTCGGGGCCGGTAAGCTTTTCAATGTCACGCATATGGAGCACGGGAACACGTCCGCTGTATTTTGCTGCAAATTCCACGGGGTCAACGCCCGCAATTACGATATGACGGGGGTCAAGCTCCCAGAAAACGTTTTTGGGATCGCAATTTTCGAGAAGGATATCAATAATATACTGATCGTCAAACTTCTGAAATTCATGGCGGTGATTATGGTAGCCGAGAAGTATTCCCGCATCGGCAAACATTTTACCGAATTCATTTATTTCCTTTGCAAAGGCAAGCCATTCTTCCTTTGTTTTTCCGCCGTAAGATGCAAATGTTACGCTGTGTGCGCCAAGCTTTTTGGCTGTGCCGATAACATCAGCAGGGTTACTTATGAGATTTTCGCGGTTCATGTTATCCCATCCGAGATGGATTCCCGCAGTTACAAGGTTGTTCTTTTTGAGTTCTTCCACTACCTCATCTGCAGAAAGTCCGTAAAAGCCCGCAAATTCCACACCCTCGTAGCCCGCATCTGCCGCGATCTTCATAACTGTGCGCAAACCGTCGGGTTTGTTCATTATATCAATGAGGGAAAAAAGTTGAAGTCCAAGTTTCATTATTGGTAACCTCCGAAACAAATTTATTTATTCACAATTTAACATAGAATCGCAGTGATTTCTTGTGATATACTTTTACAGCAAGTAAAAAAATTGCAAATTTTTCATTTGGAGTACAGCATGAATAATTCCCGGAAAATGTCGGCAAACGAAAAAATGCTTGTTTTTCTTTGTTCGGCAATTTATTTTGTAAGCTACATAACTCGAATAAACTATGCCGCAATAATAGTAGAATTTGCCGCAAGTACGGGGCTTGGCGAGGAGCAGGCATCCTTTGCGCTCACGGGACTTGCAATATTCTACGGTGCAGGTCAGCTCCTCAGCGGTTATCTCGGAGATAAAATAAAGCCAAAGGTGCTCATTTCGGCAGGACTTGCCACCAGCGCTGCTATGAATTTTATTCTCCCCTTTTCCATTTTCTCTGTGCCGCTCCTTACCGCTTTGTGGTGTGTAAACGGTCTTGCGCAGGCTATGATGTGGCCGCCTATCGTGCGCATTCTTACCGCATCGCTCTCCAACGAAAAATATAAGCGTTCCGCTGTAAAAGTTAGTGTGGCATCACAACTTGCAACCATAATAATTTACCTCGGTGCTCCTTTATGCATACGTTTTGCAGGCTGGCAGCCTATATTTTTTGCAGCTTCCGCATGCGCTGCGCTGATGTCTGTCGTTGTCGCTATAAAGCTTCCGGACATAAGCACTGCAAAGGCACCACTTCCCTCTTCTGAAAAGACCGCACCCTCTTCCGGATTCCGTATTCCCGTAATACTTTTCGGAAGCATAATGCTTGCCATAGTTCTGCAGGGCATAATGCGTGACGGAGTTACAAACTGGCTCCCCTCGTACATAAAAAGCGAATACGGTGTTTCATCCGAGATCGCCATAATGCTGGGTGTTGTTCCCCCCGTTTTTGCCATGCTGTGCTATGAGTTTACTTCGTTTCTCAGCCGCAAGGTATTTAAAAACGAAATGATATGCTCAATGGTACTGTTTGGAGCAGCGTTTTCAGCAGCCTTTGTGCTTTCGTTCTTCCACAATTCAAGTATTGCCCTTTCCGTGGCATTGGGCACGCTTATAACCGGCTGCATGCACGGAGTAAACATCGTTCTTATCACTATAATACCGCAGTATTTCAGCAAAACGGGCAGAGTCGCCTTTATTTCGGGTCTTCTCAATTCCTGCACATATATCGGAAGCGCCCTTTCGGGTTACGGTTTTGCCGCAGTATCCGCAAAATTCGGCTGGAACGGAACCATCTCAGTTTGGGCCATCATCTGCTTTGCGGCAACTGCACTTTGCCTTGCATGTGCACCGGTGTGGAAAAAATTCTCGCGCAATGATGCAGCGTGAAAATAACAAACAAATATAAATATTCGAGGCTGAGTCACAAGACTCAGCCTCGTTTTATACCATTATATTCAGTCCGACTTTTTCTGATTTATCATATCAGCGGTTATAACAAGCTCCTTCATGTCGGGATTCGACGGGGCATCAAACATGAGCTTTGTCATTATCTCTTCGGTTATGGCTCTAAGTCCCCTCGCACCCGTTTTTCTCTGTTCCGCAAGGTAAGCTATGGCATCAAGAGCTTCATCTTCAAAGGAAAGCTCTATTCCGTCAAGCTCAAAAAGTTTTTTATACTGCTTTGTAAGAGCATTCTTGGGCTCAGTGAGAATTCGCTTGAGTGCAGATGTGTCGAGGTTTGTAAGTCCCACAATAACGGGCATTCTTCCCACAAGCTCGGGAATAATGCCGTATTTAACAAGATCCCTTGCCTGTATCTTTGAAATTATGGACTCCTTTTCCTTTTCTTTGGATGTGAGCACCGATGCACCGTAGCCTATGGTCTGCGTGCCCTTCACACGCTCTGAGATTATATCTTCAATACCGTCAAACGCTCCGCCGCATATAAACAGAATGTTTGAAGTGTCTATTTCTATAAACTCCTGATTCGGGTGCTTTCTGCCACCCTGAGGCGGAACATTTGAAACAGTGCCCTCAAGTATCTTTAAAAGCGCCTGCTGAACGCCTTCACCCGAAACATCGCGGGTTATGGAGCGGTTCTCGCTGCGACGGGATATCTTGTCGATCTCATCCACATAAATAATTCCGTGCTCTGCTTTTTCCACATCAAAATCCGCTGCCTGGATAAGACGAAGAAGAATGTTTTCCACATCCTCGCCGACATATCCCGCTTCGGTAAGTGTTGTGGCATCTGCGATGGCAAAGGGAACATTGAGCATTTTTGCAAGGGTCTGGGCAAGCAATGTTTTTCCCACACCCGTAGGGCCCAGCATAAGCACATTGCTTTTCTGGATCTCAACACCGTCATCGCTTTCTTTCTGAAGTATTCTTTTGTAATGATTGTAAACAGCAACGCAAAGCGCTATTTTTGCATCGTCCTGACCGATAACATGGCGGTCAAGCTCCTCCTTGAGCTGATGAGGCTTGGGAAGGTTTTCGAGCTTCAGCTCGTCATCCGCCTCGCCCGATTTTTTTGCAAGGTCTGCGGAATATTCGTCAAGAATATTATCGCACAGTGCAACGCAGTTTGCGCAGATATTTATTCCGTTGGGGCCGTAGATTATACGTGACGGATTTTCCTCGTTTCTCCCGCAAAAGGAGCACTTGGGTATATTTTTGTTGTCATCCATTAAAATGTGACCGTGCCTTTCTGTAAGCTTGCTTTGGCGCGAAATTATCTTTTTTCGATAACCTTATCCACAAGACCGTATTCCATAGCTTCCTGCGCAGTAAGGAAATTGTCGCGGTCAGTATCTTTTTCAATAACTTCAAGGGGTTTGCCCGTTTTTTCAGCAAGTATTTTGTTAAGTGTTTCGCGGATCTTTATAATGCGGTCGGCATGGATCTTAATATCTGATGCCTGACCCTGCATTCCTCCGAGGGGCTGAT
>JAFYUY010000139.1 GCA_017549405.1 Clostridia bacterium
AAAACATAAAGGGCGATGACCATAACGGCCATCGCCCGATTTTTGTCATTTTAGCCCGAAAATACAGTAACGAATTATGTTTGAAATTTCTTCAATACTTTTTCTGCAATCATCCTTCAACCATTCTGTAATAATGGCGGTAATGCCGTTGAGATAAAACATCATGACATAGTTTTGCTCGCTTCGTGGGTAGTGAAACCTGTCCAATATAGGGCTAAAGATATTATCGAACAATCTTTGGAAAATGATATTCGAGTCAAACGTTAACGGTTGTGACAACACAGCAAAAAACACTCGTCTGTTTTCTTTGATAAACAAGAGATACGGGTGCAGATACTTTTCGTTGATATAGTTGAGTTCCTGCAAATCACAGTTTGCAAACCCTGACGTTATATTTTCGGTATCAACATCAAAATATGAAGTAAAATCATTGAGGACATATTCGATTGTTTCTTTTAGCAAGTCCCTTGTGTTTTCATAGTGAAGGTAGAAGGTAGAACGATTAACACCAGCCTTTTCACAAATTTCGCTGATTGTTATGTATTCAAAAGGTTTCTTTTCAATCAAAGAAAGGAGCGCCTTGTCAAATCTGATGGCAGTATTAAAATACTTACTTTCCGACTTATTCATATAATAGACACTCCTTTCATAAAAATATTATTTATCAGCAATTTCCTTTGCAAGCTGAACGATTTCATAGGCATATTTGGATTTTCCTTTTTCAAGCATTTTCTTGTAAATTGGATAATTAATTCCGCAACCAATCATTCCGATAATTCCAATGATAATGCCAAGTACCATGCCACCAGCCAAGCCGCTTCCTATTACTTGCATTGCAAGACACATTCCCGTACCAAAAACAAGTGCGGATATTATACCACAAGAATAAGTAAAAATTGTAGCAGGGAGCTTTGCCTTGTTGTCCAGTTTTTTGAGAGCAACAATTTTCGAGCTTTCCTTCGGGGCATAGTCCTTTGCGATTGATTCTGCAATAATTTTGTCTGTGTTCATAATTAAAACCTCCTTTGTTTTACAGTTATATTTTAGCAACTAAAAGAGGATATTTGAACAACATAAATATCGTTTTGTGTTGAGTTCTTCAAATTTTAAAAAACAAGAATACCTCTAATGTCATTGAAGACAAAAGAGGCATCCTTCTGGCACCCCCGGCGTGAATCGAACACGCGACTAATCCTTAGGAGGGATTTGTAATATCCACTTTACTACGGGGGCAAATATGAAATTTATGAAAGTTATGCTTTGTAGGCGCAACCCTTGTTTTTGCACGAAAAACTGCATCAGGGTGCCACACAGGGTGCCAAAGTTCCGCGAGCTTTGCATGAAGCTCGCTTTTTCGCGGCTTTTCGCGCGTTTTCGCACGAATTCTCGCATAGTACACAGATAGAGCAAACCCTTAGGAGGGACTTGTAATATCCACTTTACTACGGGGGCATTTATTTTTTATTTTCGCTAATCAATATGATACAGCAAAACCGCGGGTTTGTCAAGGTGGATGCGCAAACCCGCAGCTTTATTTTTTATGTTATGTTTTGTTAACCCTGGAACGCCTTTTTCACACGCTCAAAAAACGATGTTTTCTTTGCACTGTTTTTGCTTTCAAGGGTCGCGTCAAACTGACGAAGCAGTTCCTTTTGCTTTTGAGAGAGGTTTTTGGGTATCTCCACCACCACGGTGAAATTGAGATTTCCTCTTCCCTTGCCGTTAAGGAACTGAACACCACTGTTCTTTATGGTAAAGGTAGTTCCCGTCTGTGTGCCCTCGGAGATCTCATATTCATAGTCGCCCTCAAGGGTAGGCACATGAATAACTCCGCCAAGTGCTGCCTCGGCATAAGATATGGGCACCTCACAGAACAGGTCATAGCCCTCACGTTCAAAGAGCTCGTGGGATCTCACGTTCACGATGATGAACAGATCGCCCGCAGGACCTCCGTTTCTGCCCGCATTGCCGTAGCCCGAACGCTTTATGGTCTGACCGCCCGAAATTCCCGCGGGAATATTAACGTCGGCCTTCATGCTCTTTTTAATAAGACCGGAGCCCGAGCATTCCTTACAGGGTGTCTTTATTACTGTGCCCTTACCGCCGCAGGCATTACATGCGCGGGACTGCTGCATAACACCGAAAGGCGTTCTTGTCTGCACGCGCACCTGACCCTGACCGTTACAGTTTGAGCAGGTCTCGGGAGAAGTTCCCTTTTCTGCGCCCGTGCCGTTGCAGCAATCGCACTTTTCTATGCGGGAATAGGAAATGGATTTTTTGCATCCGAAAGCGGCTTCTTCAAAACCGATAGTCACGCGGACCTCGCAATCCGAACCGCGTACGGGTGCATTTCTGCGTGCCGAGGACGAACCCGAGCCTCCGAAAAAGCTGGAGAAGATGTCGCCCATATCACCGAAGCCGCCAAAATCGCCAAAGCCTCCGAATCCGCCGTAACCGCCGCCCGCACCGTAATTGGGATCCACGCCTGCGTGGCCGTACTGGTCATAGCGGGCTTTTTTGTCGCTGTCCGACAAAACCTCATAAGCCTCGTTGACTTCTTTGAATTTCTGTTCCGCCTCCGAGTCACCGGGGTTCAGGTCGGGGTGATATTTTTTTGCAAGCTTGCGGAAGGATTTTTTTATCTCCTCGTCGCTTGCCCCCTTCTGAAGTCCCAGTACCTCGTAATAATCTCTTTTATCTGCCATAATTATTTAGTTCTTATCTTCAAAATCAGCATTGATCGTGCCGTCGTCGTTCTGAGTGCCGCCCTGAGCATCCTGAGCACCCTGTGCCGCCTGCGCCTGAGCGTAAAGCTTTTCGCTGATAGCATAGAACGCCTTGTTAAGCTCCTCGATACCCGCCTTTATTTCTTCGGTGGAACCGCCTGCAAGCTTTGTCTTGAGGCTTTCCTTTGCTGCATTTATGGGAGCCTTTTCTTCTTCGGTGACTTTATCGCCAAGCTCTGCAAGAGTCTTATCGCACTGGAAGATGAGAGATTCTGCCTGATTCTTTGTATCTACGGCTTCTTTCTGTTTTTTATCTTCCTCTGCGAACTTTTCCGCATCCTTAACAGCCTTTTCGATATCTTCCTTGGACATATTGGTGGAGGAAGTGATGGTGATGTGCTGTTCCTTTCCTGTGCCCTTATCCTGAGCTGTTACGTTTACGATACCGTTGGCATCGATATCGAATGTTACTTCGATCTGAGGAACTCCGCGGGGAGCTGCGGGGATTCCGTCAAGGATAAATCTGCCAAGCGTTGTGTTGCCTGCCGCCATTTCACGCTCACCCGGGAGGATGTGGATCTCAACGGAGGTCTGGTTATCTGCTGCTGTGGAATATATCTGGCTCTTCTTTACGGGGATAGTGGTGTTTCTTTCGATAAGCTTGTTGAACACACCGCCGAGAGTTTCAAGACCGAGGGAAAGGGGTGTTACGTCAAGAAGGATAACGCCCTTTACATCCTGGCTGAGAACACCGCCCTGAACTGCGGCACCAAGTGCTACGCACTCATCGGGGTTGATTCCCTTGAAGGGTTCCTTGCCGATAAAGCTCTTAACTGCTTCCTGAACTGCGGGAATTCTTGAAGAACCGCCCACGAGGAGCACCTTGGAGATCTGGGAGGGGTTGAGTCCCGCATCGGAAAGAGCCTGCTTTGTGGGCACCATGGTCTTCTGAACAAGGTCAGCAGTAAGCTCGTCGAACTTCGCACGTGTGAGTGTCATATCGAAGTGCTTGGGGCCTGTGGCATCAGCCGTAATAAAAGGAAGATTGATGTTTGTGCTGGTCATGCCGGAAAGCTCGATCTTTGCTTTTTCGGCAGCTTCTTTTAATCTCTGGAGAGACATTTTGTCAAGTCTGAGGTCGATTCCGTTTTCCGCCTTGAATGTATCTGCCATGTAGTTCATGATCTTATCGTCGAAGTCATCGCCGCCGAGCTTGTTGTTACCGGCTGTTGCAAGAACCTCGATAACACCGTCACCGATCTCAAGGATGGAAACGTCAAAGGTACCGCCGCCAAGGTCGAATACCATTATCTTCTGTTCTTCTTCCTTATCCATGCCGTAAGCAAGAGCTGCGGCTGTGGGCTCGTTTATGATTCTCTTAACTTCAAGACCTGCGATTTTGCCCGCGTCCTTTGTTGCCTGACGCTGTGCGTCCGTGAAGTATGCGGGAACGGTGATAACAGCCTCTGTTACGGTTGTTCCGAGATAGCTTTCGGCATCTGCCTTGAGCTTCTGAAGAACCATTGCGGAGATCTCCTGGGGAGTATAATTTTTGCCGTCAATGTCAACGCGGCGGTCTGTACCCATATCGCGCTTGATGGAGCTTATTGTTCTGTCGGGGTTGGTGATAGCCTGGCGCTTTGCCACCTGGCCCACCATACGTTCACCGCTCTTTGAAAATGCTACCACGGAAGGGGTAGTTCTTGCACCCTCGGCATTGGCGATAACGACGGGTTCACCGCCTTCGAAAACCGCAACGCAAGAGTTTGTTGTACCAAGGTCAATACCTATAATTTTTCCCATAATTGAATTCCTCCTGAATATATAGAATAATTTTTAATTAACGTAGTTTAAAATAAGCCGTGCAAAATTTTAATTTGCCACTTTTACCATGGAATAGCGAATGACTTTATCGCCTATGCGGTAACCCTTCTGGAACACTTCGGTGATGACGTTTTCGCCCACATCGGGATTATCCTCTTTCATCACGGCATTGTGCACATTGGGGTCAAACTGCTCGCCCATGGCGGGTATCTCCGAAACACCGAGCTTTTCGAAAATATCTCCGAAGGAACGGAGCACCATGGAAACACCCTCGCGGATGGCGGAATCGTTTTCTGTTTCTGCAGAGCATCCCGCCGCACGCTCAAGATTATCAAGCACGGGAAGAAACTTTTCCACGACCTCAGCCTTCGTGTCGGCATATATGGCACTCTTTTCGGAAGAAGTGCGCTTGCGGAAATTGTCGTATTCGGCAAGCATGCGCAAGTGCATATCTTTTTGCTCCGAAAGCTCTTTTTTGAGTTTTTCGTTTTCTTCAAGGTATTCGGCAAGAAGCTTTTTTGCCGCATCGTCATTTTTCTTTTTCTTTTTGCAAGCGCTCTTTTCGCACTCGCCGCCCTCTTTACAGGTTTCCTCGTTTTCCGCCTGTGCGGTGTTTTCGGAAACTTCGGTTTCGGGTACGGTGTTTTGATTATTACTGTTCATTTATGTCCTCCGTATTCTGGTTGTTTTCTATACCTGCTGTCTTTTCCATGTTTTCCGCAAGCACTCGCAGTGCCGATACCGCCTTGCGGTAATCCATACGCTTGGGTCCAAGTATTCCGATGACCGACTGAGTGTTGCCCATGGGCACCGTGCAGAATACCATGCCCGTGTCGGAAAATGCGGTGCCGTCATGCTCATTTCCGATATATATTTTCATATCGGAACCGAAGTCCTGCGGCACAAGTCCCAGATTTTCGGCATTTTGCGGATCGGGACTTGACAAAAGGTTTTTAAGATATCCTTTTTTCTTATCGAACATATCCATAAGGGAGCGCAGTTTTTCCACATCGGAAAATTCGGGGTAGGAAAGCAGATTTGAAAGTCCGCTTATCTTAACGCTGCCGTCACCCTCGGTCTCGAAACAGCTGAAGGCTATGCGGATAATGGGATTGATAAGGGGAGCAAGTCTGCCCGCCTCGGCTTCCATCTTCATTATGAGCGGCATGGTAACGTTTTCAAGGGTTATTCCCGTAAGATTTTCGTTAAGCACACGACGGATGGCACACAATGCCTCATCGTTTATATAATATTCGGTCTTTACGTGTTCGCTCCGCACCTGCTTTGTGCCGGATATCATTACCAGCAAAAAGCTTGTTTCGTCAACAAATACCGTGTCGAACCTTGAGATAGTATCCGCTCCGTTTTCTCGGGTGAATGAAAGAGTAACACATTGTGTCAGCTCTGACATCACTTTACCCGCCTGAGTGATAATTTTATCAAGCTCGGAGGCTTTAAAGTGCATGAGCTCGTTTATGACATTGAGCTCCTCCATGGTAAGGCGGTAATTTTCCATAAGTTCGTCTACATAAAGACGGTATGCCGAGCTCGAAGGCACCCTTCCCGCAGAGGTATGCGGCTTATCGAGATATCCCATGTTTTCAAGCTCCGACATCTCATTACGGATGGTTGCGGGGGAAAGGGAAATGTTTCCGTAGGAGGTAAGAAATTTGGAACCGACGGGCTCGCCCGAATCGATATAGGCATCGATTATGGATTTCAAAATGCGTTTTTTTCTGTCGCTCAATTCCATTATGTTTCGTCTCCTTTGCCGCCATTTTTAGCACTTTAACTTCACGAGTGCTAACATTGATAATTTTACCACTATTTTAGGATTTGTCAATAGGCTGCCGCCTTTTGTTTTGTTAATATTATGTGAATTCTTTTTCGGAGAGTGCCAAAAGGCTGTTTTTTTCATAAATACGGCTGCCCGCAAATAAATTTATATCATAATGCAGTTATGCATCCGCCGCAGCAACACCGTTCGCACGCACTTTGCGTGTATATTGCGCGGAAACATATGCAACATTTATGGGGGACATATGAAAAACACAGTAAGCCGCACCGACTCTGCATGGACAAATCTGCGCTGGTCTGCAGCGGGAATACTTTTCAGCCTTATATTCGGGTCCTTTTCCCGCAAGATGTTTGTGGCAGTGCTGGGCAGGGAATATGTTGGTTTTTCAAGCCTTATCGGCAATATCTGCGCACTTTTGTCGCTGCTTGATTTCGGTGCCTCGGGTGCCGCAATATACAGTCTTTACGAACCGCTTGCAAAAAACGATATGCAGACGGTCTCTCGCCTTCTGGCGTGCTACCGCAGGGTGTGCACTTTTTCAGCCTTTGCCACCGCAGTTGCGGGAATTGCCGTAATGCCGTATCTTCCAAAGGATGTCCCCGGCGGAAAGAACACCGTTTGCACCGTTTTTATCATATACATCATTTCAAATTCTCTCAGCTTTATGTTTTCTGCAGAACGGGTGCTGATATTTGCCGACAGCAAAAACTACCTTGCCGCCATGTTCTCATATGCCTGCGGTATTCCCGCAGTCTTTGCGGAATACCTTCTCCTTACGGCAACAAAAAGCTATGTTGCATATGTCATCTTCCATGCCGCAGTATCCTTTGCGGAAGATATGGCTTTTGCCGTGTATGTCAGAAAAAAATACTCTTTTATCAACTTCAGCGAAAAAGCGCAGAAGGGCGGCATATTTCAGAAGCTTTTAAAAGAAATGCTTTATTCCCAGCCCACAAATATCGCATCAACTCTTCTGCGCACCTTCGACAATTTCCTTGTGGTAAGCCTTTTCGGAGTGGGAGCAAACGGGGTATACTCCAACTACAATATGCTGCTTTCCTATGCCTCCATGCTGTCCTCGACCCTTGCGGGAGCAATATCCGCCTGCGTGGGGAATCTCGGTGTATGTGCCGAGAAAAAGCATTCCGAAAAAGTTTTCCGTGCCCTTTCGGTGGGGTTATTTTTTGCCGTAAACATCTGCACCACGGTCCTTTTTGTCATGTCGGATGACATAATAACCCTATGGCTGGGTGCTGCTCTTTCGCTTCCCGATAAAGTTTCCTTTTCGGCGGCATTTTTCTTTTTTGTTTCGGGTCTGCGCAAAAGCACTCTAATATTCCGTGATGCATTCGGTCTTTACAAAAAAGAGCGCATAAAACCGTTTATCGAGCTTGCAGGATTTCTTTTACTCACGGCAATCTTCGGAAAAAGATTCGGCATTGCCGGAGTATATCTCGGGCAGGCGCTCTCCTCCTTTGCCGTATGTTTATGGTACGAACCGCGGGTGCTTTACAAATACGGCTTTCATTCAAGTGTCCTGCGTCACTACACGCTCATGATTAAATTCTGCACCGTGTGTGCCGCCTCCTGTTTTTCGTCTTTTTTGCTGTGCCGTGCGATCCCTCGGTTTTCGCTCAGATGTGCGGTGTGCTGTGCCGTGCCCTGCATATTTTTTGCGGCAGCATTTTGGGGAAGCGACGAGCTTTGCGAGATCATTTCTGTTGGCAAAAAGATATTTTTCAAACAAAAAGCTTCCAAAAAACCTATATCCCGGTAATGTAAACGATATTGGAAAAAACAGGACTGCTTTTAAAATACGCAAAATGCGCAAACTCTTTCTTTGAGATATAGTACTTCCTGCCCCATGATGATACAGCAAGAAAAGTCCCTCTGTCCTCCGTCACGGTAACATAATGGGAGCGCACATACAATGCGGGGAAAAGGGCATTTCCCCGCAATTCGTAAAGGATAAGTCCCTTTTTAAAAAAAGCGGGACCTGCGGAAAGTATTACGGGGATCCCGCGGGAAAGCATTTCCTCCATGCGTTTTTTCAGCTTTTTCATGCTGATACACCATCGTGCACGGTAAGAAAACCCCATATCACGCATGGCACGTGAAAGACCGCAGGCAAGGCGAATGCCGTCTGTCCCGAAGCGGCTCACCGGAATATATTTTTTATAAAGCATCATGCAAAGCTGCGTATACTCTTCAAGATCCGGAGAGTTTCCCGAAAGTGCGCACAGAACGTTTGCAGCGGCAATAAGTCCGCACCCGCCGTGGCGCAAGATTTCATTTTCAAAAAGATTCTGATCCCCGCCGTAAAGCGGAAGATCAAGTTGTTTTCCGTTTTTTGTTTTTATAATAAACGAATCCCTTGCTTTTTGCAGGGGTTTTTTTGATGCCATTCCCGCTCCTTTGCTGAAAAACGTTTTATTTTTATATTTTCCAAAACCTTTCCTTTTATCCCCAACCGGTAATTTTTCAAATTATAAAGAAAACAAAAGTGTTTTGACAAAGCGTGTTGTATATTACAATAAGAGGTCGAAACGGCGGGAAAACCATTTTTTCATCGGAGGGTCCTGACTATGAATTCTTCATATTCCGAGCTTTGGCAACGCAGGGAACAGCAGTATCTTTCCCCGTTTGCCTTCCGTTCTTCGAGTACCGAAGGAAGACTTAAACCCATTGACGAATGCGATCTGCGCACCGATTTTCAGCGCGACCGTGACCGAATAATCCACGCAAAATCCTTCAGAAGACTTATGCATAAAACACAGTGCTTTCTTTCCCCCGAAGGCGACCATTACCGCACGCGTCTCACACACACCCTTGAGGTTTCTCAGATAGGCAGAAGTGTGGCGCGCCTTTTGTGTCTTAATGAGGATCTCGTGGAGGCGGCATGCCTCGGACACGATCTTGGTCACACACCGTTCGGGCACGCAGGCGAGCGTGTGCTGAACTCTCTGTGTTCGGGCGGATTTTCCCACAACGAGCAGTCGGTACGCACCGTAACGCTGCTTGAACGTGATGGGCAAGGGCTGAACCTTACCGTGGAAGTGATAGACGCCATCCTTTGCCACACGGGTCCCGTTTCGGCAAAGACCCTTGAGGGCAGACTTATAAAATATGCCGACAGGATCGCCTACATCAACCACGATATAGACGATGCCATACGTGCAGGCATCCTTACCGACAACATGATTCCCGAAAAATACAGCCGCGTTCTCGGAGAAAACCATTCAAAACGAATTGATACGATGGTTAAAAGCCTTGTTTCTGCCACATCCAAAAATTTCAGCCGCGGCATTGCCGCCCTTTCCATGGATGAAGATGTGGAAGAAGCAACTCTCGGTCTTCGGGAGTTTATGTTCGAAAACGTTTACATAAACAGCAAGGCAAAAAAGGAAGAGGGCAAGGCTTGCGAGGTGCTGGCACGCATTTACGAATACTTTTACAAGAACCCCGAGCGTATGCCCGAGGACAACAAAAAATTTCTTGACGAATTCGGCACGGAACGTGTTGTGGCGGATTACATTGCCGGCATGACCGACAGATACGCCCTTGAAACATATAACGAGCTGTTTATCCCCAAGATGTGGGGAAGATGATACAGCCATTTGATTTTCACGAAAGGAGGAAAATGCGTTTTGGCATATCCCCAGAGCTTTATAGAAGAACTTAAAATGCGAAGCAGCCTTGAAACGGTCATAGGAAAATACGTGGAGCTGCGCCGTGCGGGGTCGAATCTTGTGGGATGCTGTCCCTTTCACAGTGAACGCACTCCCTCCTTTACCGTCTTTCCCGAAAAGAATTTTTACTGCTTCGGCTGCGGTGCGGGCGGAGACGTTATAACCTTTATAATGCGCATGGAGAACCTCGACTATCCCCACGCAGTGCAATATCTTGCCGATGCGGCAGGGATAGATGTTCCAAGGGAAGAGGGGTTCATTCCTCAAAAGAAAAAAGAAATTCTCTCCCGTGAGCGCAATTTCGAAATGAATAAGATCGCCGCTCGCCATTTCCACAGCAACCTCATGTCACCCGAGGGTGCGGAAGGGTTGCAGTATCTTCTTGACCGTGGGCTTTCTCCCGCAATAATACGGCGGTTCGGACTTGGCTTTGCAAAAAATTCCTTTGACGATCTTTATAAAAAACTAACTCAATGCGGATTTTCCGTGGAAGAAATGAAAGAAGCCTTTCTTTGCGGCATATCGTCCCGCGGGACGCCCTTTGATATGTTCCGCAACCGCGTTATGTTCCCGATCATAGACACGGCGGGAAATGTAATTGCCTTTGGCGGCAGAGTCATGGACGATTCCAAGCCAAAATACTTAAACTCTTCCGATACCCCCGTCTTTAAAAAACGCAGCAACCTTTTCGCCTTAAATCTTGCCAAAAACTCATGCCTTGGCGCCGAGGGTGCCACAGGCGACAGAGCAAAGTCGGGCGAAATGATACTGTGCGAAGGCTATATGGACGTGATCGCCCTCCACCAGGCGGGATTTTCGGGTGCCGTGGCAACGCTCGGCACTGCGGTAACACCCGACCAGGCGCGTGTTATATCTCGCTATGCAAAAACGCTTTACGTGTCCTACGACTCCGACGAAGCGGGCAGGCGAGCTGACGAAAAAGCCATAAAATACATGAATGAGGTGGGCGTTGAAGTAAAGATACTAAAGGTGACGGGTGCAAAAGACCCCGATGAATTTATCAAAAAATACGGTGCCGAAAGCTTCCGCAAGCTTATGACGGGGGCATCCGGTCAGATAGACTACCGTCTTTCCGAAATAAAGGCGAAATACAACATGGAAATTCCCGAGGAAAAGCTTTCCATGGTAAACGAAGCCTGCGCGCTCATTGCAGGCATATATTCCGAAATGACCCGGGAAGTATACATCATGCGGCTTTCGGACATGACGGGCATATCCCGCGATACCATAGCATCCGACATAAAGCGCAGAACCCGCAAAAACACCTATGTGCAAAAGCAGCAGGTGGCAAAAAGCGGCGAGGAGACCCTGCGCCACTACGGTGACAGGATAAATCCCGATGCAATAAAAAGTGTGCGCGGTGCCGAGACCGAGGAACATATTCTGGGACTTCTTTTACTCTACCCCGAATATATGGATTCTTTAAACGGAGCTCTTTACGAGGATGACTTTATAACGGATTTCAACCGCATGGTATTTTCGTGCATGAAGAAACTGCATTCCGAGGGCGGATTCGATATTTCATCGCTCAACGAGCATTTCACTCCCGAGCAGATGGGGCGGATACATTCCATGTACCGACGCCGCAGAGCTCTTACGGTGAACGATATCGGAATACTCTCCCAGCTTTGCAAAACACTGAAACAGGAAAAAGAAAAATTGTCTGCGCCCCGCGGTGAGGATATGACTCTGGAGGAGCTTGCGGCATATATCGCAAGCAAATCAAAGGGCAAGCAGTAATATAAAACTTCGAAAGGTAAGGTAACTCATGGCAAAATCAAAAGCAACCGAAAAAAACGGCGGCGAAAAGGAAAAGAAAAACGAAATACTCCAGCTTATCGAAAAAGGTAAGGCAAAGGGCTCTCTTTCCACCGAAGAAGTGCTGGAGGTAATTGACGAAACAGAGCTTGACGTTGAACAGATAGAAAAGCTTTACGAAACATTCGAAGAACTCGGTATTGAAATAACCGGCTATTCCGATGCGGATATCTCCCTTGACGAAATAGCGGCTGTAAATATCGACAACTACGACGATACCGACGACCCCGACGGGCTGATTTCCCAGGAGGGAACGCTTATTGACGACCCCGTAAGAATGTATCTTAAGGAGATCGGTAAGGTAAACCTTCTTGACACCGATACAGAGCTTGCTCTTGCCGAAAAAATGGTGAACGGTGACGAAGATGCAAAGAAGATACTTGTGGAAAGTAACCTGCGCCTTGTGGTAAGCATTGCAAAGCGATACGTGGGACGAGGAATGTTCTTCCTCGACCTTATCCAGGAAGGAAACCTGGGTCTTATGAAGGCAGTGGAAAAATTTGACTACACCAAGGGATACAAATTCTCCACCTATGCCACATGGTGGATACGTCAGGCAATAACCCGTGCCATCGCAGACCAGGCACGCACCATACGTATTCCCGTACATATGGTAGAGACCATAAACAAGGTGATGCGCGTTTCCCGTCAGCTCCTTCAGGAACTGGGACACGAAGCTTCCACGGAGGAGATCGCAAAGGTAATGAACATGTCCCCCGAAAAGGTTCGCGAAATAATGAAGCTGGCGCAAGAGCCCGTAAGCCTTGAAACCCCTATCGGTGAGGAGGAAGACAGCCACCTGGGAGATTTTATCCCCGATGACGATGCACCGGCACCGGCGGAAGCCGCATCCTACACACTTCTCCGAGAGCAGCTCAACGAGGTTCTCCACACCCTCACCCCACGTGAGGAGGAGGTTCTGAAACTTCGTTTCGGTCTTGAAGACGGCAGAACACGTACCCTTGAGGAAGTGGGCAAGGAATTCAATATCACTCGTGAGCGTATCCGCCAGATCGAAGCAAAAGCGCTTCGCAAGCTCCGTCATCCCAGCCGCTCCAAGCGTCTGAAGGATTATCTTGACTGACAGGGAGGTTGGCATAAATATGAAAAAAATAGGACTTATCGGTGCAATGGACAGCGAGATCACAGCCTTCCGCCGCGATTTCCATGCCGTTGAAACACCTCACAAGGGTATCCTTTGCGGAAGCTTTTCCGACTACGAAATATACATCTGCTGCAGCGGTGTGGGAAAGGTGAATGCCGCCATTGCCGCACAAAGACTCATTGACCTTTGCGGAGTGCAGTACATGATAAACTCCGGCGTTGCGGGAGGACTTGCAAAAGAGATAGCAAAGCTTGATATTGTTATATCAAAGCAGCTTACATACCACGATTTTTCACCCCTTGAGCTGCTTGACAAATACCCGCCCTGCTCCCACATGATGCAGGCGGACGCAGAGCTTTGCGAAAAAGCACTCCATGCGTGCGATGCCCTTAACGAAAAACTGAAGAAGGACGGCAAATTGCCGTTTACATCGCACCTCGGCACCATAGTTTCGGGCGACTGCTTTGTAAGCTCTGCCGAGAAAGCACAGCAGCTGAGAGATGATTTCGATGCACTGTGTACCGAAATGGAGGGTGCCTCCATTGCACACGTATGCACCGTGGCAAAGATACCTTTCGTTATAATCCGTGCCATATCCGATTTTGCGGACGAGGATGCGGAAAACTCCTTTGAAAGTTTTGAAACAGTTGCGGCTGACAGAGCAGCTTTCATTGTGAAAGAATTATTATCATAAACAAAAAAGACAGGAGAAAAGGCAATGGCAAAATCAGCGTCAAACAAAAAAAGCGCATCTCCGGATAACAGCATAGTAAACACTCTTGCAGATACTCTTACCGAGCGTGCAAAAGCCACAGGCTCACTTTCAAGCTCTGATGTTATTGACTGCATCGATGATACGGGCATTTCCATAGAACAAATAGAAATGCTTTACGATATCCTTGAAACCCGTGGAGTGGAAATTTCCGATTTTACCGACGAAGAAACCTTTCTCAACGAAATTATAGCCGAAGAAGACACGGAAGAAGAACAGGAGCTCGACGACGAATACGCAGAGCCCGAAAGCGACTATTCCATCGTCAACGATTCGGTGCGCGTATATCTTAAGGACATCGGAAAAATAAAGCTTTTAAGTGCCGACCGAGAGCTTGAGCTTGCAGAAAAAATGGCACTCGGCGACGAAGAAGCAAAAGCCGAAATAATCGAAAGCAACCTGCGCCTTGTGGTAAGCGTTGCCAAAAAATACACAGGCCGCGGTATGCCCTTCCTTGACCTTATCCAGGAGGGAAACATCGGTCTGATGAAGGCAGTGGAAAAGTTCGATTACACAAAGGGCTACAAATTTTCCACCTATGCCACATGGTGGATACGTCAGGCAATAACCCGTTCCATATCCATCCACGGCAGAACCATACCTCTCCCTGTACATATTGTTGAAAAAATAAATAAGCTAAGACAGATATCGCGCAATGCCATGCAGCGTCTGGGACGCGAACCCAACGATGCGGAAATTGCCGAAGAAATGGGCTGTTCCGTGGAAAAGGTGCGCGAGATAATAAAATACGCGCAGGATCCCATAAGCCTTGAAGACCGCGTGGGCAAGGAAGAGGACAGCGTTATAGGAGATTTCATTCCCGATGCAAATGCCCCGGACCCCGAAGAGATAGTTTCCCGCACGATACTCCACGAAAAGATAATGGAAGCTCTCGACAGCCTCACCCCGCGTGAATCCAGCGTCATAAAAATGCGTTTCGGACTCATTGACGGCAAGATCCGCACCCTTGAAGAAGTTGGCGAAGAATTCAACATCACCCGTGAACGCATCCGTCAGATAGAAGCAAAGGCTTTGCGCAAGCTCCGTCACCCCAGCCGCATAAAGATGTTTAAGGATTATGGCTCGGGGAACTAAATATCCGCCCTTTATGTCAGCAATAACCCAAACGTATACTTGGCGGATACCGAGTTTTGCTCTGCAAAACTCATTTATATAAGCGAAATCTTCACCCGCCCTTTATGTCAGCAATAAACCAAACGTATACTTGGCGGATACCGAGTTTTGCTCTGCAAAACTCATTTATGTCAGCGGCATTTCCACCCGCCCTTTATGTCAGAAATAAACTGATTCAGCTAAATTTTGCGCTCTGCGCAAAGCTAAATTATTCCGCTTCGCTTCATAGCTAAATTGTTTTTAAAAACAGCTAAATTGAATTTGCCGGGGGCAAATTCAGCTGACTTTCGCCATGATGTCCATGCGCAACTGTTTAGCTAAATTATCCCGCTACGTTTCATAGCTAAATTGTTTTTAAAAAACAGCTAAATTGAATTTGTCGGGGGCAAGTTCGGCGGACTTTTTTGTCGATACCACAACACATCCCAAGAGGTTTTCACCAAATGCAAAAAAAACACACCCACGAAGAACACAGAAAAAGAATGAAGGCGCGCTTTTTGGAGCACGGGTTTGAACATTTTAACGATTTTGAGATCCTTGAAATGATCCTTTTTTACTCATTGCCCCGAAAAGACACTCGCCCCATTGCAATAAACCTCATCAAAAAATTCGGCAGTCTTTCCGCTGTGCTTGAAGCTTCCATCAATGAGCTTTGCAGTGTTGACGGAATATCCTCGCATTCTGCCACCCTCATAAAGCTTATACCCGAGCTTGCAAGAGTCTATGTTTCCGATAACAATCAGGGCATCACATCATTTTCGGATTATACCTCTGCCGGCAAGTACTTCGTATCTGCCTTTGTGGGAATGCAGGAGGAACGGATAGTTGTGGCTTTTCTTGACAATTCCATGAATCTCATAAAATCCAAGGTTTTCGATGCGGGAGATGTTTCCAGCTCATTTATCAGCAACCGCAACATTACCCGCATGGCATTGGAATCGGGTGCCACTCACGTCATGATGGCACATAATCATCCGAAAGGCATTGCCATTCCGTCGGCAGGCGACCTCAGTGCTACACGCTCGATCTCTGCCGCACTTGAGATCGTGGGAGTGGAGCTAAACGAGCATTTCGTTGTTTCCGGAGATAAATATATGGGCATTTTAAAAATGCGTGCAAGCTTTGACTCGCCGTAAATAAGCCTTTTTGCTCGGATTCAATTATTTTCGTTCCGGCTTATTATGCCGAAAACTTAAACGATACCGCAAACAGATATATACATATCCCAATGACCGAAAGGTTGAAGCCGCAGAAAATCACAGTATGCACAGCAACAGCCGTAAGGATCACCAACGACACAAGCTCTGAGAGCCGCGAGGCTTTCAGAGCTTTTTGATATTCAAGGTGCGAAAAAGCCAAACAGCGCACAATATTCGCACCGTCAAGGGTCGATGCCGGAACAAGATTTACCGCCAGAAGAAAAAAACTGCACACCGAGCCGAAAAGTATATACGGGCACGGAAAGATCAAAAAAACAACAAGGAAGCTAAGTCCCGATGCAAGATTGAAAAGCGGTCCTGCGGCATGCAGCAGGATTTCACTGCCGTAAGTGAGCTTGCCTGTTATTTTAAGCTCCGCACCGAACGGCAAAAAGGCAAGCTCGCATATTTCGGCACGCAAAAATTTTGCGGCACACACATGCCCCAGCTCGTGAACGGCGGCGCAAAACAGTACCATTAAGGAATATACCGAGCTTTCGGCAAGTATCAGACACACCGTCGAGAGTACAGAAAGCAAATGCACCCTCACGGGAAAAGAACCGACAAAAAAAGTCTTTTCAAGAGTCAATTCCGGTCACCGCTCGCTCGTAGATATCATTTGCCACATCTCGCAGGGTCACGCCCGCTCTCACGCAGAATTCGTCATTTCCCGCAGACACGGGGTATGCGGCATTCTGATTTTTCATATCGCATATGCGGATAATGAATGCCTGAAGTATCATCAGAAGTGCCGCAAAAAAATATTTTGCATTTTCCATAAATGTTTTTCCCACAAGTTTCCCCCGCAAAAACACAACTTTACGGTAATTATATTTTAAATTCCGCCTGAATATTACCCGCAGGACAGGCGTATAATTTGAAAGATACATTTTTTTACAGTGTTTTTTGAAAGGACTGCGGAGATGACAAACGACACTTACGGCAATGGGCATAAGAAGTACAGCGCAAAAAAGGCAGCTTTGTTGTTTACTACCGCCTTTTTGTGGATATATGCATCGTTTTTATACTGTTTTTTTACCTCAGCAAAGCCGACAGAGAAAATATCGGAAAAATATGATACCGCAATATTGGCAAAATCTTTAAAAAACTCCCCCGCCGTGCTCTTGCGGGAACGGTCGGTGCTTCCCCAAAATGATACGGCAACTACGCAGACCTCCATGCCCGAAAACATCACAACACCTCAAACAGAACCCGTATTTGAAGCTTTGCCCGAGCTTACAGCCGCATCCGTAACTTTATATGACCCGCAAACGGGAAAGGTCCTTGAATATTCGCAGGAGGATTACGTTACGGGTGTTGTACTTTCGGAAATGCCCGTATCCTTCGGTCACGAAGCCTTGCGTGCCCAGGCGATCGCCTGCAGAACATACGCTTTATATAACATACTCCGGGGCAGAGAACACCCATACGGTGCACAGCTTTGCACAGACCCCGCCCACTGTCAGGCTTTTTGCACCCCGGAAAATGCTTCGGAAGAAAAGCTTTTGGCGGTAAAAAGTGCTGTGCAATCCACCGCAGGCGAAATAATGCTTTACGATGGTGCACCCATCCTTGCCGTCTTCCATGCAAGCTCGGGCAAGAAAACAAAATCCTCCGCCGAGGTGTGGGGCGGAGAACTCAATTATCTTGTGTCGGTCGAAACACCCGAATGGCAGATAAACGACGGAGTAATAAACAAAAATTATACCTTTTCGGTGCAGGAATTCTCCTCACGCATACGCACGCTTTGCGAACTTTCGGGTCTTTCCGACCAACAGATAGCAAATAGCATCACGGTGCAAAAGGCGGATTCGGGAAAAGTCACGGGAGTATCGGTCTGCGGGGAATTTATCGGCGGCACTGCCTTTGCAAACGCTCTCGGACTCAGAACATCGGATTTTGATGTGTTCTGCGACGGCAAAAATATAACCGTCACCTGTTACGGTTACGGTCATGGAGTGGGGCTGAGCCAGTACGGAGCACGGGAAATGGCTCGCCAAGGTGCAAATTGCTATGATATACTTTCACATTATTATAGCGGAATCACCTTTTCTAAGACAAGCGGAGTTTAAAGATACGTATGGGCACACCCATCTTTTTGCATAGCTTTGCGGTATGTATCGTTCCGCGGCTTTTACCGTCCCAGAAAGCAATAACAGTATCGGCATGACGCACTATCTCCTCGTTGCGAAAAAGCGGTGCCCGTCTGCCGTAACGGTCATAATCCGGCAGTATCTCCACAAGGGGGATGCCGTTTGTCACGGCATACTCCGCCGCACATTTATCAACACCATTGGCACCACCGCTTATTATCTCCGTTGTGTCGGGCGGTAAAAATCTGCCGATGTCTTTTATTATAATGCTCCGCGAGCCTATAACTGCGACTTTCATAATACTTTATACTCCAAAATCAAAAGTGCGACCACCGAAGTGATCGCACAAAAATGCAGACTTCGATAGTCGCGAAACTAATCATATGTGAAATCGAATTTGCATTTCCATATAGGCTGAAATCTGCATTTTTTACAAATTCACCTATACAAAAAAGACATGAACAAACAGGCGTGGTTCAAAAAGCAACTCACACCGATCTCACACACAATTTAATTAGTTTCGCACTTTTATTATACACCACTTTTTTAAAAAATACAAGTGGCAATTAAAAACAATTTGCTTTGCACAAATACAGGTCTTTGGCAATGTGCCAAAGACCCGCTGTTTTATATTTTTATTTTTCCGGAATAAGTACAAATATTCCGTTTGAATCCTTAAGCTGATCTCTTATCTGAACAGGTGCTTTAC
The DNA here is from genome assembly GCA_017549405.1 of Clostridia bacterium. Lineage (GTDB taxonomy): Bacteria > Bacillota > Clostridia > Oscillospirales > CAG-382 > UMGS1052. The sequence goes on from JAFYUY010000139.1 coordinate 18,889, forward strand.
CTGATGCCGCAGTACTTACACCTTTAAGACCTCCGAGCGTCTTGCCCTCGTCCTGAACATAAATATTGCTGTCGAAAAGCTCGCAGCTGCGTTTATCCACGTCGAGAAGATATCCCGCGCAGCGGTCTATGATAGTGAATCTGCACAGCATATTTTCATTTTCCGCATCCACTGTGGAGAAGGAGTAAAGGCGGGCATGGCTCTGTCTGTTTGTAACTATGGACCCCCAGCCGTAACCTCCCATACGCAGCACGTTATACTGCGAAAGATAGTTTTTAAGGCTGGTCGTTTTATTATCGCCCGTAGGCTTTATCCAGCATTCTATACCCCAGTGAACATATTCCATAAGGTTTCCGGAATATTCTATTCCGTTCATGCGGAGGTCGTTTCCCTGATGTGTTACGGCTGTATCGTATATCTGATACATCCAGTTATTCTTTACGTAATAGCCTTCAAGGTTGCCATAAACTTCAACGGCATTTCCGAATTGCGTGGTAGTTTCTCCATGGTTTCCGAGGAGCGAACCGCCAAGCCACGAGAATTCGCAGTTGGTAACATTCAGGTTTTTTACGCCTCCCAGTCCTATTCCGTGAGTACCCGTGTGCTTTACGTGTACGTTATCTATTGTGATGTCATTTCCGCCGCCGTCAAAAACATCACCGCTATCGCCAATCTCTATGGACGAAAATCTTTCACCCGGGTTTCCCTGCGTGCTGCAGAGATAAAGGGTGTTGGGCGAGGAATAGAACTGCAGATCTTTGGTGAGTCCTTTATAATCGGCAATGTTTGCACCGTAAATGCGGTTTTTGCCGTAAAGGCCGTCGTAATTTCCGTGGGCATCCGATGCGTGATCAAATACGATGATACCAACGTTAACAATGTTTTCCTTCAGCTTATAAACATTGGGGGCATCTGTCAATTCCCAAAGGGCGGGATCGGCAAAGTTTTTCCTGGAACCCGAAATCACGGGTTTGTCGCCTGTGCCGTAGGAGCCGTAAAGCATGCCCGATACAACGTTTATCTGACCGCGGTATATTCCACCTCGCTCAAACAGCACGGCTGTATTTGCTCCCGGGAAACGCATTTTTGCCTTAAGTCCTTCGATGGTCTTAAGGGCTTTCTCGGGACTCTTGCCGTCGTTATCGTCGTTTACGTTCTTTTAGGAAACATAATATTTGTTTTTACGGGGTTCGTAGATCTCGTAGGTGTTGGGAGTATTGAGAATATCGTCCTTCATCTTTTCGGAAATGGCATCTATTCCGCGGCGTATGGCATCCCCGGTCAGATTTTTACCCGCCTCGTGAAGCGAGGTTATATATTCCTGCGCACAATTTCCCGTGAGAACATACTCTTTTGCCGCAGTATCTGTGCTCCATGCGTTTTCAGCAGACGAGCTTGCGGCGGCAACTATCTGTCCGCTTGCCCAGTGAGCATCGATATCGGAAAATTTTGCACCGTGCAGGCTATCCTGCGGAATTCTTTTGAGAATACGGTTTATTACCGTTACGGTCTCCGCACGGGTTATGTTTTCCATCGGACGGAATGTGCCGTCCATGTAACCTTCAATTATACCGTTTGACGCTGCGTAAACCACGGCATCGTACCAGCGGTCGGAGTATTCCACATCGGGAATAACGGGTATTCTCACACTGTCGTAGCTTCTGTCGGATAAAGCATAAATTATTTCCGTAAGCTCCGCCCGGGTTATTTTTTTGTCGGGTTCAAAGTTTTCGTCAAATATGGCAAGCGCACCGAGTGAATCAAGAAGAGCCACATATTTTAAGTACCATGCATCCGACGGGATATCGGAAAATCTTGTGACATTCGCTTCGGGAATATCCGCACCCAAGATCGATGCTATAATCTTTGCAGCCTCTGCACGGGTAACATTTTCCTGAGGCAAAAATGTGCCGTTGGGATAACCGCTTATATATGAATCCGAAAATGCAGAAAAATTGAATTTGAAGTTGAAGCCCGGCACAAAGAAAATATCCTCTCCGGCAAGCATTTCAAAACTGTCGCCCGCATTGTATTTCTCACCGTCAAAGGTGCATATCCAATGCGAAAATTCCGCGCCCACGGGGAGCGTTCCGTTAAATCCGGGCAAGATAAAGCTTTCGAGATCGGTGCATTTTATGGTGGCGATCGCTTTTTCGATGCTGCCGGCATGGGTCTCGTTTTCAAAGAAATATGCAGTTCTTTCACCAAACACCGAGTCATCATCGGGGTGCCAGCTCTGAATGGAGATTTCACCGAGATAAAGGGCATCGTTTTTGCCCATGTTGCGCTCCAGCGGGTAGAACTTCATCTGATGGAGATAATAGAGTCCATCGGAATACTTATTTCTGATGAGCGCTTCAATAGAAGGGTTGGCAGCCAGCGGAATTATCAGCTTCGACCATTTATTGGCAGTTATGGTATTTTCGGAAAATGCGTGATTGCCCCATCCGAATTCTATTATCTGAGAAAGGTTTTCTTCGGGAACTATTCTTCCCTGAACCCACCTCATGCGGGCACCCTCAAGGGCGGGTGATGCATCGGGGGACTCATAGTAATAGTCCATAACGATGTATTTTGCCGTGTGGAGCGGAACGTAATCGCCGTTACCGTCGGCAAACATACCCCAACGATACATACAGAAGTTTATGGAAGTATCGTCGGAGCCCGTTCTGCCTATATAGCGGACCTCGTGGCCGTCAAAAGTCTCCAGCTGTGTTTCGTAGCCTCTGTAGTCATCTTCAAAGGCGGAAATGTTTTTTGTGGGAAGAGTCTGCTTTGCAAAAGCATTTAAGTTATCGTTTTTACTTTCGGCAAACACTGCGGGGAAAGCCTGCAAAACAAGGCATATTGCGAGCATTACCGCAAAAAGCCTTGAAGATACGTTTTTTTTGATCATGGCGGGATTCCTTTCTGCTTTTAGTTTGACTTCATAGGGCGTTTTTGTGACCTGAAAACCCTATTTCATTATGCATTATAGCATTTAAAATCATATTACGCAACATCTTTTTTATAAAAATATGAAAGGTGCAAGATTTTTGCCGCTCATCTATGCAAAATTGTGTATTTGTTTGCTCGAAAAGATATTTTTTGCAAAAAATGTTATTTCTATTTACTTTTTTCATTTTGGGTGTTATAATGCCCGTAAGAGGTAAAGCCTCGCAGAAGGAGAAATTGTTATGTATACAGAAAAACTTACTCCCGCGGCGATAAATGCCGTAAAAGCCATTGACGAGCTGAATTCCAAAAACATCACGGACTATGCCCTTTACGAAAAAGGCATTGATGAAGTTTCTGAGCAGTTAAAGCGTGATGTTATAAATGCCCAAAGCGACTATGACCCGTCGCTTCCCACATTTTATGTTTCAAATTCGGGAAATGACGAAAACGACGGCAAAAGTCCCGAATCCGCATGGAAGACCCTTGATAAAATAAATGATGCAGGTTCCACACCCGAGCACTGCAACATTCTTTTTGAGCGTGGCGGAGTGTGGCGCGGATGCATAAATCCACCACACAACTACATAACCTATTCCGCATACGGCAAGGGCAAAAAGCCTTGCATCTACGGTTCGTGGCGCAATTATGCGGATCCCGCTCTCTGGCAGAAGACCGAATATCCCCACGTATGGTACACCGATGCGTGCGGCAAGAACATAGGCATCTGTGCCATAAACCACAGCGATGAATACGGAAGATACGATGAGCTTGTGGCTTTCCGTTGCGTGCAGGGCGTACATGGATTTGAGGGTCCGCAGAACTTTACCCGAAACATGGAATACTGGTCCGAGGTCGAAAAGCCGGGCTTTTATCTGCGTTGCGAATACGGAAATCCCGGAGAAGTTTTTGAATCCATAGAGCTTGGTGAGCGTGTGAACCTCATTACGGGTGCAGATCATATAAAAATAGATAATCTCTGCGTAAAATATTCAGGTGCTCACGGTGTTGGCATTGGCGGAAAGACAGATTATACCGTGCAGAACTGCATATTCTGCTATCTCGGCGGTTCCATTCTTACGGGCTTTAACGGCGGAAACAAAGTTGGCTACGGCAATGCCGTGCAGGTTTACGGAGAATGCTTCGGCTATTACGTAAACGGCAACTGGATATATCAGATATACGACACCGCCATAACCCATCAGTTCAGCGGTACACGCTCCGATAAACCAAACCACATGAAGGATGTGGAATATATAGGCAACCTTTGCGAATATTGCCACTGGTCGATAGAATACTATAATCCTGCAAGCGTGACCGTTCCCGAAACACCGAGAACTGTTAAGAATGTAAATGTTTCCCACAATGTTCTGCGCATGGGCTGCTATGGTTGGGGAAGCCGGGGACGTGAGGATAACGGTGCGCTGTTCAACAGCTTCAGTATGACACCCGAAACCGAAAACTTCGAGGCTCATTCCAATATCATGGACAGATGCCTTGGAAAAATGGTGCGTCTTACTGTGGGCGGCGACGAAAAGCTGATTTCTTCCGATAACACTTTTATTCAGCAGGAGGGCAGAGCCTTTGGCTGGTGCTACGGTCAGAATTATGCCTTCACCCGTGAAAATGCGGAAAAGTATGCCAACGAGCTTTTCCACGACAAATCGGCTAAGGTGATCTTCTCCGAAAGCTGAAATTTTTAAGCGGAGGAAAAATGATGAAGATGTTTACCCCAAAAGAGCTGGCAGAAAAAATTCTCCCGTATGACAGCTTTGATATTTTCAACAAAGAATGCGGAATAACCCTGCCGCAGAAAGGCTCGGAAACCTATGCCCTTGCTGTGGATATGGGTGAAAAATACCTTGATTACACAATTCCGGTCCTCCCCCTTTCGCAGTATATCCGATTTACCGATGACGGTAACAGAAACGGATACGAAACCCCGTATTTTGACAGACGACGCGCGCTCATCTCCCTTATGAGTGCGGAGCTTTGCGAGGGAGAAGGCAGATTTATCTCCAAGATCATGGATATTTTGTTTGCCATATGTGAGGAATCCACGTGGGTCGTGCCTGCTCACAACTACAGCGTGAAATGCCACACCGAACCTGTGATTGCCAAAATGCCCGAGCCTGTGGGCGACAAAATCTGGGCAATAGATCTCTTTTCAGCGGAAACGGGAGCACACGTGGCTCTGGCTCTTTATCTTTTCAAGGAAAAGTTTGAAGAAAAGATACCCCGCCTTTTCTGCGACAGACTTCGCTACGAGCTCAACCGCCGAATAGTGCGTCCTTATCTTGACACATATGACCTTTGGTGGATGGGCTACAACAGACCTTCCGTAAACAACTGGAACCCGTGGATAAACTTAAACGTAATGACGGTTGCCGTGTTTTCCGCAGAGGATACCCGCACGCGCCATGCCCTTGCGGAAAAGTGTGCGGAGAGCATAAACTTTTATGCAAACAGTCTTCCCGCCGACGGTGGCTGTGACGAGGGACCCAACTACTGGGGTGTGGCAGGTGCGTGTCTTGCGGAATTTGCCGAACTGTGCTTTTATGCCACGGGCGGAAAATACAACGTGTTTGATAACAAGCTTCTGTTTGATGCGGTGGATTATATCCGCAAGGCAAATATTGCAGATGATTATTATTTCAACTGCGCCGATTCCCATGCAAAAACCAGACCCGATCATGCTCTTATCCGCCGCATAGCCAAAAAGCTCGGCAACGAAAACCTTTACTGCTTTGCAAATTCCCACATGAAAGAAGGTGCAAAAAAGCTGTTTGAAAGAGGTGCCTCGCATCACCTGCCCTGCACTGCGCTGTTTTCCATGTGCGATGCGGAATACGACACCGACGCACCCGGGTATAAAGCACTGCGGTGCGAGGTGTTTGAATCCATGGAGGTGGCATGTCTTCGTGAATGCGATGACCCGCAAAAAGGCTTTTACCTTGGCACAAAGGGTGGTCATAATGCCGAAAACCACAACCATCTTGATGTGGGAAATTATATTGTATATTGCGATGGCAAGCCGGTCGTGATTGATGCCGGTGTGGGAACTTATACAAAATTCACGTTTAGCCTCGATACCCGCTACAATATGTTTGCTTTCCGTACCGAGGACCACAATCTGCCTCTTATCAACGGGCACGGACAGTGGATAGAACGGGAGCACCATGCCGAAGATTTTACAGTAAAGCGTGCGGAAAATACCGTTTCCATGCAGCTTAAGGAGGCTTATTCCAACAAGGATGAGATAGAAAGCTTTACAAGAACCGCCTCTCTTTCGGATGGAAAGATCACGGTTTGTGACAGTATAAAGCTCTTATCCCCGGGAAGTGCGGAATTTTTCGTTACGGTCTTAAATAAGCCCGAAAAGCTTGGCAAAAACACTTTCCGCATTGCGGAGGATGCCGTTATCAGATTTTCGGATGGCTTTGACGTGACCGCACACCCCATAGTTTTTGAGGATGCAGCCTTTGCCCGTGACTGGGAAACGGACAGAATATATAAATTCAGCATAAAGAGTGCGGAAAACCTTAAAACAATAGAGCTTGTTGCGGAAATTTCGCACGGATGATAATTTTTCGGGACTGTATCAACCGATACAGTCCCGCAGTCTGTTGAAAAAGTATATATTTATGTAAAATATAAATTGAATGCCGTGTTTTTTGGTGACTTTGTTGCCAAAAAACACACCTATATGAGGTATTTTCGGTGAGAAAATTCCTCATGAGGGGGAGTTCGCGAGGGGGAACTCGTTCCCCTTCGTGAAGCGTGGAGCACATGCGACACGCTTTGGGACTGTATCAACCGATACAGTCCCGATCTTTCATATATATCCCAATTTTACAGCATACCACAGCACGACCGTGTGAATCACCGCAAAAAGCGGCACGGTTATAACGAATTTTGCGTGCTTTGTTTTGTGGCGCACAATATACATTCCCGCAAGCATTCCGTAACTGCCAAAAAGGGCGGATACGCTCAGCAATGTTCTTTCGGAAATGCGCCGTGAACCCAGCTTTGCCGCCGCCTTATCAAAAACACAAAGGGCAAAGGAAAAAAGATTTACGGCAAAAAGTGCTAAAAGAAAATAATCTTTCATAAATATCACATGCAGCAGTCGGGTACCGGCTCAAACTGCTTGAGCGCCGTGCCGATAACAGTTCCGAACTGACGGTTTTCGGGCATGATAAAGTTCATGGAAAACATTTCGCTGAGTATTCCGAAGGTCTCCTCTGCCTGGGGCACTACGGCAAGGTTGCCGATGAGAACGATATCCTTTATTCCCCGTGCACGTGCCGCAAATATGGCAAGCATTCCGATGGATTCGAAGACCAGGTTCATAAGACCAAGGGCAATATCCTCGCGCGTTGCGATCTCCGACATTTTTCCGAAGTTTGATGCCGTCATGCGGTCGGTAAGACCCGGCAGAATGTCTTTTTTTGTAATATCGCTTATTCTAAGGTCAACGGTTTCAAGGTTTCCGCCCTCCGCAAGCTCCACGATATGCGAAACGTGAGAGAGTCCGAGAAGCTTTTTGGAAAGTCCCACAAGCGTACCTCCGCCAATTCCCGTACCGCCCATATATTCTATCTGACCGCCCGCTCTTGCATGAACTATGGCAGTACCCGTGCCCATGCTTACAATGATGGCATTGTCAAGTCCCGAAAGATAAAGACCTCCGAGTCCCACGGCATTGAACTCCGTAACGTGCTCCGTGGGGATGCCGAAAAGTCCTTTTTCGGTGAAAGATGAGCCCACGCCCGTCATGGATATCTTTTCAATGTCTGCTATCTCAATGCCGTTTTCGGCGGTAAATTTTCCAAAGGCACCGTAGCTTGAGGCGATCGGGTCGTTTGCTTTAACTATGAGGGGCTGTATCATATTCTTGTTACTGTCAAAGCCCACTATTTTTGTGGTGCTTCCGCCCACATCTATGCCGATAATTATTCCCATGTTAAGACCTTTCAGTAAAAACCATTATTTTTTCTGCTTTCCAACCACGGAAACGATGGTGTTTACAGCGGGAGCCAAAATAAGATTCACGGCAAATTCACCAATGAAATTCCATCCCGCACACATAATGATGAGAAAATAAGTAAGGGTCGTGCCGCTTACAAAGTTGGCATTCAGGGTGTCGGACAACATGAAAAGACCGCCCAGCACAAAAATTCCCGTGTTGATGATGGGAGCGGCAGCTGCTGCCAAGAACGAAGCTACAATACTGCTTTTTTTTGCAAAAGCCTTATATATCATACCGGCTCCCCAGCCTGCCAGGATAGCCTTGCCAAGGCAGAGCAGGGCGGTTTCTGCCGGCTGATTAACAAAAAGTGTGTTTGTGAAAGGGTCAATGCCCGAAACGCCTGCCCACAAAGTCATGGCACCAAAAATAAATCCGAGAAAAGCTCCGCCCGATGGACCTATAAGCATTGCACCAATAACAATGGGCACCAACACAAGGGTGATGTTTGTGGGACCTATGTGAATAAAACTTCCGAGATACTGAAAAACAAGTACGATTGCGGTAAGTATCGCAAGGGTTACCATTTTTCTTACTCCGCTTCTGCTTGAACGTGACGAAGGACTCATAATTGTTCTCCTTTTCTCCTGAAGATGATATGTGTTTTTAAAACAAAGCTTCCAACGGTCTGCAAAAGACTGTTGGAGTATTATTTTTCCTAATTATACATTAAAAAGCTTTAAATGTCAATAATAACAATACGGCACCTGTTAAATTGTGAAAAATGCCAACAACAAGCCACGTTTGGGAGCCGGGTTTCAAAAATTCCACAAAATGAAAAAAACCTATTGACAAATCGCTTTTGTTGTGGTATTATAATAAGGCTGAATTCGTTTGGCACAGATTAATATTCGCCCTTGTAGCTCAGTAGGTAGAGCACTTGACTTTTAATCAAGTTGTCCGGAGTTCGACTCTCCGCAAGAGCACCAGACAAAAAGACATCCTTCGGGATGTCTTTTTTATATCAAAAACCGCAAACAGCACCCGGGGAAATCATTTTCGGGTGCTGTTAATTATTAAATTCAATTATTTCGCCGATATCGCAATTAAGAGTCAGGCAAATACGATCTAAAACATAGCTGTCGTACCTTTTAACTCTGTTTTTGTAGTAATTATCAATTATCTGATACTGTATCCCCGTACGCTTTGCAAGCTCGTAACGGCTCATGCCATGTTTTTCAAGAGCCTTATCCAAACAGATTCTGACCACAAAATCACCTCTTATATATTTTAATGCGCATCCACCCTCTTGACAATCTGCTTATTTAAGTATATACTTATATAAGGATATATATTCAGGGGGGTATATCTATAATATATACGTAAATTAAAAATATAATCGCAATTAAGAAAGGTGTATGGTTATGGAAGAAAAAGTTATAATCAAAAGTGAACGGTACGATGTGAAAAAATTATTTTTGATCATTGTGATAGTGGGAGCCGTTATATCCGCGCTCTGGGCATTGGGAATTACAAAAAAAGGGATTTCAAATGTTTCAAGGTGGTATGATGAAGACCGTGAAGACTATATTTTACATCAAGAGAACGGACATTGCAACAGCAGCAATATGTGCTCTTATTGCGAAAGATTTGAAGAATATCCTCCGAAACCCATTTATGTGATAACCGAGTTTTTCGATTGGTATGAAACAGAATTGCTTATTTCGTTGATCCCCTTTGCAGCACTATCCCTGATAGGTGCTTTAGCGTACTTCTGGTTGCACAGCTATGAGCTGACAGTTACGGATAAAAGGATCTACGGAACAGTCGGCTGGGGAAAAAGGGTTGACCTTCCCGTTGACTCGGTTTCTGCAACTGCCACTATCTCCTTGCTTAAGGGCGTTTCTGTTTCCACCTCGTCGGGCAGAATAAGCTTTTTGGTTATTAAAAACGCAGATGAAATATATAAAACAATGAGCGATCTGTTGATCGAAAGACAGCAGAAAAAAACTGTCGCAGCTGCCGAAGCAAATATCCCCGGCAACAATGAAGCAGAACAGCTCAAAAAATTAAAAGAGTTGCTCGATTGCGGTGTTATCACCAAAGAAGAATTCGACGCAAAGAAAAAGCAACTGCTTGGTTTATAAAAAAATACAGGGAGATGCAGGCTTTATTTGCCGCAGCTCCCTGTTTTATTATGTTGTATTTATTCTCCCAAAAGCACGCTTACGGGATAAGCATTTGTATATGCACGCTTTGAGCCATGCACCACTTCAAGGCGGACATATTTGCATGAGGGATGCACGGCAAAGCAGGCGTGATCTTCACCGCACACGCGGGATGCACGTCGGTGACCCGTCACAAGGCGGATCTCCTCATATTTTTCTTTGGTTTCAATGTGAAGCTTACCGTCTTCCATGTAAAGTGCGGTGATCTCGGGACCTGTTGAGCAATAAAAATCTCCATTGTCAAAGGCATTTATTATATCCTCGTGGCACAGCTTTTTTGCAAAGAACATGGTGAAGCCTCCGCAGGTATCGTGGGTGCCGTGGTTATCATCGGTGGCAACACATTTGATGATTTTGCCCGAGCGGAGAATATCATCATACATTCTGCCGTTATATTCATCCCAGCCCGCAACGTAGCAGCCGTGGTTATATACCTCCATGCAGTCTATCTCATCATAGCTCATATAATTGGAATAGTCCTCCACCGACCAGCAGGGGTGGTTATATGTGACAATAAAGTTTTTGTCACGCAGTATCTTTAAGCAGGCATTGACATTTTCGGGATCATAGCTTTTGCTAAAGGCTTTTCCGTCGGGACGAAGAAGCTTTCTTGTTTCTTCATTTACCGTCCAGCGCATCTTCTCGGAACGGTATTCCATATCAAGTCCCGGCTGAGTAAAATTATCGCGTTCTCTGGGATAAGCGCAGAAATGCGCAGTTTCAAAATCGGCGTAGTCATTGCCGTGAACTCTGTTAAAATCCACTTCGTAGCCCGTAAGTGCAAGAAAGTCATCCTCGTTCAGATCGTAATGGCTGAAAAGTCCGTTGTGATCGGTTATTGAGAGAATGGAATAACCGTGCTCCTTATAGACCTTTTTCATTTCCTCGGGAGAATGGCATCCGTCCGACCAGGTGCTGTGGGAATGAAGGTTTGCTTTATAGGTATTGCAATTTTCGGGTAAAAGATATTTTCTCATATATCTGCCTCCTTGATTTTTGTATGTTTATACTTTTATCACGGCTGACAATTTGCCATGTCGTCAATAAGTACATTTTCTGTTTTATCATTTTCGCATCCTCGTGCAATTTTTACCGCCCAAGGCAAATACCTTACTGTATCGGAGGAGGTCATGGAAATATCCCCCATCTCCTTCCCGGCAAGCTCACCCGCAGCGCCCGCAATAAACGCTCCGCAGGCGACGGCTTTAACAGACGGAAAATTATAACCCATGATTCCCGAAAGGATTCCCGAAAGAACATCTCCGCTGCCCGCCGTTGCCATTCCTGCACAACCCCGGTCTGTGATATATGTGGTATTTCCGTCGGTTATCACGGTGGCGCGTCCCTTTAAAAGAAGTGTTACCTTGCCGCAGAATCGTGCGGCATATTTTTTTGCACATCCTACGGGGTCTTTTAATATTTCATCGCACGAAAGACCGGAAAGCCTTGAAAACTCCATAACGTGCGGAGTGAGTATTACCCCTTGCGGGCGACATTCCGCAAGTATACTTTTATCCATCTGCGCAAGAGTGTTCAGTCCATCGGCATCTATTATGAGAGTGCCGCTGTAATTTTCAAAAAGGTATGAGAGTATTTTTTCATACTCCACGCTGCTTCCCCAACCCATACCGCAGGCAACGGCACGGGTGTTTTTGCATAGCGCATCAAGGGAATTTTTGTCAAATATCATCTTGCCGTCATTATCGGGCATTGGGAAAAGGGTGCTTTCAAGAATGTGCGGTGCCACAAAATCGCATAGCGATTTCGGGACCGCAAGCTTTGCCACACCGCAGCCGCAGCGAAGCGCACTCATGGAAAGGTTTGCAAGCTTTGCCGCTCCGAGATACTCTCGGCATCCGCCAAGAACTGCAACATAGCCGTAGTTTCCCTTGTGGGTGTTTTGCGTGCGGACGGGAAGGATTTCGGAAAAATCTCCGCTTTCCGGTATGTAGACCGCATCTCCGTAAAGAGCTATTTCAATATCCACATTTGTCAGCTTTTTTATATTGTCTTTTGCATCGCAAAGAAAGTGCCCCGGTTTATAAAATCCCACGGATACAGTAAGATCGGAGCTTACACACACTCCGCAAACTCTTCCCGAATCCCCGCAAAGTCCGCTGTTTATATCGGCACTCACGGTAAACTTTGATGTTCTGTTTATGTCTTCTATGCACTTTGCGGCTCTTCCCTCAACAGTGCCGCGGAAACCCGTGCCGAAAATGCAGTCTGCCACGGTGTCAAACTCCGAAAAATCCGTATTTTCGCGGTATATTTCGTAAGGAATTCCCGCCTTTTTGCAAAGGTCGAAATAATACGCCCCGTCTGCCGAAAACTTTTCTTCAAGAAGGAATATTTTAGCATCCTTTCCCGATGCCGCAATGCTCAGCGCAAGAACATATCCGTCCGCACCGTTGTTGCCCGTACCGCAGACTACGGCGGTCTTGTTCCATTTGCCGTAACTGCGGAATACCGCCTCGCCCCCACGGCGCACAAGCTCTCGGGAGGGGATGGAATTCTTTATTGTCATGGCGTCGGAATGGCGCATGGTGTTGACGTCTGTTGCAATTATCATAATATTTGCATCCTTTTACATATTTAAAAGTTTATTGAGTCTGCGGTTTACGCAGGATTTTGTGACGGGCGGGTGATGCAGCTGTGCAAGCTCAATAAGCGATGCTTCGGGGTGCTCAAGCCGCAAATTTGCCGTTTCAAGCAGCTCGTCCGAAAGAGAATTTTTGCCGCCTGCGGAAAAGATCCTGTTTATGGCATCTATCTGCTTTGTTGCAGTTGCTATCTGCTTTGACATATTTGCCGTTTCGCAGTTGTTCAAGCGGTTTATTTTGTTGCGTATATCCTTTTCTATAAGTCTGTTGTAATACTCAAAATTCTCCTGCGTTGCACCCACAAGACCCAGAAAATCCACGATCTTTTCGCTTTCCTTGTAGTATATAACGTAGTGGGAACTTCTCTTGGTATATTTTGCTTCAAAGGAAAGACCTTTGAGAAAATACAAAAGCTCTCGGGAAAGATTGAAATATGCGACTGTCATTTCGAGATGATAACTTTTTTCGGGGTCGCTCACATTTCCGCAGGAGAGAAAAACGCCTTTTATAAACTCTGTGCGGCATTTGTCGCAGCGGAAGACCTCCTCGGGAATGGTATAAGACGTGGCACTTTCCGGATAACCAAAGTGATCAAGTATTTTGGCGCACAGTGCCTCGTCCCGCACACACAGCTTGTGCTGGTTGGAAAGATCCTCGATATAAGGCGAAAGATCTGTTCCGACAAGCGTTTTTGCAAGCTTTGCCGCGTGGTGGAATACGGTGGGATTTTCACTCACCATGCGTATTTCTCTGCGGGAAAACACCTGACCGAAAAGAAGAAGTCCCAAAAGACGGGAGTTTTTGCAGCATCTGCCCGACGGCATTGACGCAAGCACCGCATCCTTGGTATTTCGGTTAAAGGTGGCAGCCTTTATTTCGTTGTGGTTCATTTATGTTTGTTACGGCTCCTCTGTTATTTCTATTTCGGGACATAATGTAACACCGAATTTTTCAAAAACTCGCTTTGTTACCTCATCCATAAGATTGCGCACATCGGCAGATGTGGCACCTCCGCAGTTTATCACAAAGCCCGCGTGCTTTTCGGAAATTGCAGCACCGCCTATGGAAAAACCTTTTAATCCGCAGTCCTCGATGAGCTTTCCCGCAAAATGCCCTTCGGGGCGCTTGAACGCAGAACCGCAGCTTGGAAATTCAAGGGGTTGTTTTTCGCGTCGTGCGTTCATGTTGGCGCGGTTTTTTGCCGTTATCTCATCGGCATTGCCGGGAGCAAGCTCAAGGAGAGCTCCAAGCACCACAAGGTTTTTATTTTCCATGAAAATACTGTGGCGGTAGGAAAATCTGCACTCCTGCACGGGAATGGCATATTCTTCGCCCGTCAAAGTATCAAAAACGTCAACACTTTTTATAACGTTCGAAAGCTCTCCGCCGTAAGCGCCCGCATTCATAAAAACACCGCCGCCAAGAGTTCCCGGGATTCCGAAGGCAAATTCCAGACCCGTAAGAGAGCGTTTTGCTGCGTGCAAAGAAATTTCCGTCAGCATGGTGCCGCAGGAGGAATATATTCCAAAATCGCCCGTTTTTTCACAATTTGTCATCTTTGTGGTGAAGATAACGGTGAGATGAGATGCGTCATCGGGGAAAAGTATGTTGCTGGAATTGCCCACAACAAGACGGTTTTTTTCGTCCTGCGTGGCTTTGAGTATATGAATAAGCTGTTCTCGTGTTTTCGGAAAAAAAGCATACTTTGCCTTGCCGCCCGTACGCATGGACGAAACTGCGGACAGCGAAAAATCCTGCTTTATGATGTCTGCGGGTACACCGAAATTCATGTGCGCCTCCTGAAAAAAATATTGTTGACCGTAAATGGCAGATATGATATAATATGTTTTGCGAAGCACAAAATTCAGCTATGAAGCGTAGCGGAATAATTTAGCTTTGCGCGAAGCACAAAATTTAGCTATGGAGCGAAGCGGAATAATTTAGCTTTGTGCGAAACACAAAATTTAGCTATGGAGCGTAGCGGAATAATTTAGCTTAAACAGCTATCAGACTCCGAAAATCTTTTCCAAAAGCGATACCGCAAATTCCCGGTCTGCCTTTCCGTAGCATTTATTAAGGCTTTTGTTGTTTTCGAAGCGGGGAGCAAGCTTTTCTATTTCCATGCCTGTCAGCTTCACATTTATCTGCGGCAGATTTTTATTGACAAGACTCGCAAAGCTTTCTTTATCCGTTCCGAGAGAATCGAAAAATTCTTTTGCATCTTCAGGTGCATTCTTTATATTGTATTCAATAAATTCGCCAAGATATACGGCACACGCATTTCCGTGCGGAATACCGTGGTTTTCAGAAAGGAAATATCCCATTGCGTGCGGGAAAGCGGTGCCCGCAACACTTATGGCAAGCCCTCCGTAGAGCGATGCACAGTAAAGCTTTTCACGGTCATCAAAGGAAAGCACGCAATTTTCGCACTCCGCAGTCTTTTTAAGCATTTCAAGAAGTATTGCTGTTCCGCGCAGAGCAAAGGTGCGGCATATATCGTTGGTGGTGCGGTTAAAATAGGCTTCCACACAATGACACAGCGCATCAAGGGCTGTGGAACGGGTAAATTGTGCCGAAAGTGAAAGAGTGTATGAAGCATCGCCAAAGCATACCGCAGGGTAAAGCGATGGTGCTCGGAAGCTTTTTTTAAGTCCCTCGGGAGAGGTTATTACGGAAACGGATGTTACCTCGCTTCCTGTGCCCGCAGTTGTTCCGACTGCCGCAACTCGCAGAGGCTGCGTGTCCCATTTGCCGGAAAAAAGAGTTTCCGCATCCATCGGGCACACTGCAAGCAGTGCCACCGCCTTTGCCGCATCAAGAGGCGAGCCGCCGCCGATGCCCATAACAAATTCCGCTCCCATACTGCGTGCGATATTTGCCGCATCCATGCAGGTTTTATAAGACGGATTCTGTTCCACTCCGTCAAATATCTCATAAGCTACGCCCACACTTTCAAGGGCGTTTTGCACATCGGATAAGGCTCCGCACTTGCGGGCAGAGTTTTTGCCCGTTACGATAAGGCATTTTTTGCCGAGTGCGGAAAATTCCGCGGCATTTTTTGCAACACACTCCTTGCCCGTTATAATACGGACGGGAGCAAAAAAGTTCATTTCCATAATATCTTATACTCCATACTGTTATGGTAAAGATCAAAATCAAGACCTTTTTCTATTATATACTATTTTTTCCAAAAAAACAATACCGCAAAGTGCGGAGTTTTATAAAAAGGAGAACAGAAAATGATCAAAAAGCATGATGAATTCACCCCCGAGCTGCGCGAAAATATGCGCGGTGGTGACGGAACGGTTTCCGTTTGTAATTTTATTACCGAAGATGACCTCAACGGCAAGGGCAGACTTTTCGGAAAAATAACCCTCAAGCCCGGCTGCGGCATCGGCTACCATGTGCACGAAAAGGACAGCGAGCTGTTTTATGTGCTCAAGGGCACGGCAACTTATGACGACAACGGTGTGAAGTCTGTGATAACCGCAGGCGATGTGACCGTGACTCCCGCAGGCTCGGGGCATTCCGTTAAAAACGAGGGAACCGAGGACGTGGAGCTTGTGGCACTTATCGTATATGCGTGACAGAAAGCCTTGCGTTTTATGAGGTTTTTATAAGAAAATATATCCTCCTGCGAAAACTGCACAAGTCCGTTAAAAACAGACAATTGAAAAAAACATCCTCCTATGGTAGAATAAAAATACCATAGGAGGAATTTTTATGCCAAGAAGTTACAGACACATCAAGGATTATGAGAAAGAAATTTTAGAACTAAAAGAAAG
>JAFYUY010000140.1 GCA_017549405.1 Clostridia bacterium
AAATGCCTTTTCCTCAAAGGTGAGACCGATTTTACGGAAACTTTCACGGTCAGCATTCATATCTCGCAAAATACGAAGAGCCTGTTCGGTAGCATTTTTGATGATATCCTCCGTAGCGTGCTCTTGTGCTTCTCCAGCTTCTTCTGCGGTGAGGTGCTTTCTTCTTTCGTGATACTGTTTAATAGTTTCTTCGAGCATTTCTTGGAACTTCTTCGCCGCCATTTGATTGGTTTTGCTATATTCCTTAATTTGCTTGCGAAGCATTTTCACAAGTATCTCGAGTTTGGATGCAGGCATATTAACATCTACAAGCTTTTCATAGTATTCGGGGCTAAAGATATCTTCTTGTTCTCCGTCTTCAAGAACGCTTTCAACCTCGTTATATTTCAAAGCTTCTTCAACCATCTTAGAAACATAACGGTTCATAGTGTCTGCATCAACCTCGCTCGTTCCGCTCATTTTGCGGACAAATCCGGCAATCGCCATAAAGCATTGTGCAAGAGCAGATTCTTCTTCGCCGAGCTCGCCGGAAGGCTGACAGATATCGTATGCCACACGCATTCTTTTAACGGTTTTAAGGAAGTATGTTTTAAACGATACCTTCTGAACATTCTTCCCGTCGTTGTTTTGCGTGTTCAGCTCCTGCGTCGAGACAAACACGTATTCAGCCGCTTTTGCCAAGAGTCGATAACGTAGTGCAGGATCTCCTTCGGGATCAAGGAACGGCGTGAGGTCATATCCCTTAAACAGATCCTTGAGAACCTCCATATGTTCTCTGAACACCTCGGTTGCTTGTTCAATATCATCGGCAGTAGGTGCCACGGAAGTGCCGCCACCATATACCTTTATCGCCTCGCGCATATTGTCGCGAATACCGATATAGTCGACGATAATACCATAATCCTTGCCGGGATATTTTCTGTTAACACGGCTGATTGTCTGAATTAACAAGTGTTTCTTCAAAGGCTTGTCATTATACATATAAGTCAGAGAAGGAACGTCAAAGCCCGTAATCCACATATCTACAACGATTACAATACGGAAGTTGGAGTGTTCCTGCTTGAACGCCGCATCAAGCTCTTCAGAACGAGAGCCGTTTTTGACACCGCCAAGATAGTTGTATAAATCCGGCTCATCATTTTTGCCTACACTCGCAACCATAGCCATAAACGGCATAGGTTTCAGCTTGTTCAATTCTTCGTTGGATACTTTCACGCCGTCGGGAGTTTTCTTTTCAATGAACCATTCGGGATATTTTTCTTGGAATTTTTTGAGAAGTGCGTATGCAATCGGTCTGCTTGAGCAAACCACCATTGCTTTTTGCACTCTGTCGGGATCGTTGTCGCAAGAGGAAACGTAGTGATCGTGAATATCCACCGCAAGACGCTCCAATCGGGAAGGCTCGCCGAGGATAACTTCCATTGAGCTCATTGCCTTCTTACTTGCTTCAACGTCTTCTTCGGTAGCTCCCTCGTCAAAGCACTTCTTATAATATGCCTCGATTTCCTGAACCTTCTGTTGATCCAAAAGCACCTTTGCAATACGAGGATGGTATTTGATCGACACGGTCAATCCATCGGCAACTGCCTGGTCCATCGTATATCGGTCAATCTCATCACCGAAGGTCTGATAGGTCTCAGAGATGGGGGTTCCTGTAAAACCAACGAACGTAGCGTTTGGCAGAGCCTCTTTCAAAACCTTCGCATAGGGCTTGGACACCATGGCGCGCATATTTTCATCAGCGTCCTTGCTGAACTTGAGAGTTTTTGCATGCTCAAGCTGTGTTCTGTGCGCTTCATCGGAGAAGCATATAATATTTGCACGGTCATTGATAAGACCGATTTTGTCATCTTCGCGGTCGCAGAACTTCTGAATGGTACAGATATAGAAACCGCCGCTTTCACGTGCGCCGAGTTCCTCACGGAGTTTCTTGCGAGTGGGCACAATGCTTACTTCACCAAGGTTCAAGAATTCCTTACTCTTAGTAAAGAGCTTCGCCCCCTGCTTTTGAAGTTCCTCTCGGTCAACAATCATAACAATGGTGGGAGAACCGATTTCGGGCACGTCGGTACAACGCAATGCAAGCTGACGCGCAAGGAATGCCATTGTGTAGGTTTTACCGCAACCGGTCGCGCCAAAATATGTACCGCCCTTGCCGCTCTTTTCCACAACGGATTTTATGATGCTTTGTTTGAGTAAACGTGCGGCAAAGAACTGCGGATAACGGCAAACAATTTCTTTTTCGTCACTATCATATTCTCGGTCTTGGAAATAAATATAGTCACGGAAAATTTCAAGGAATCTTGCAGGTGCGTAAACGCCCTTAATCATCGTTTCAAGCTCGTCGAAAGGAAGTGTGGATACCTTGTCCCCATCATTGACACGTCGCCAAGCATAAAAATGCTCGTAAGGAGTACGGACAGTACCGAGGCGCGTTTTTACACCATCAGAAATGCACGCCAAAGGACAGTAATGCAGAAGGTGAGGAATATCACGCCAATAACGAATGGTGATCTGCTCATAGGCATCAAAAATCGTCGCATTGGCATCGGCAGGGTTCTTGAGCTCGATGATACACAGAGGCATACCGTTAACGTAAAGAAGAATATCAGGACGACGGTTCTCCTTCTGTCCGTTGTTAATATACTCAACGGTAAACTGATTTACGGCACGGAAGATATTGTTTTCGGGATGCTCAAAGTCAATGAGCGAAACCATACGGGCAAGTCCGTTTTGGGGAACAAACTGTACACCGTCAACCATCCATCCGTATACCGTATGAAGCGTGGAGAACTCGCTCTCCGCACCCACGAGGCGCACTTTATCCATAATCTGATGGATTTCGTCGGCAGTCAAATCTGCATTGGTCTTGCTTAAAAACTGCTCCATATCATCCGCATACAAAACTGCAGTTTTATTTTCACGCGGAATGCTATTGCCGTGCAGATAATGCCATCCCTCTTCCTCTAAAAAAGTGAGGAACGCATATTCAAATTGCGATTCGCAATAGCGTCCGTTGTAGTTTTGTAAGTTTGCCATAGTTTACCTCCATCTTTACAAAACGCCTCTTGTTTTATAATTAGAATAATTTGTTAAAATCTATGGTGTAACC
>JAFYUY010000141.1 GCA_017549405.1 Clostridia bacterium
TACGAAAACAAAAAAGAAGATGTTGTGACTGCGGAAGTCACCAAGATCGATCCCGAATCGGGAAATATCCGTCTTATCATCGGCAAAAACGAAGTGACGCTCACAAAGGGCGAACAGATCCCCGGCGAGACCTTTACCGAAGGTCAACTCATTAAGGTTTACGTAATGGAAGTAATACGAGATACCACAGGTCCTGCCGTTCTTCTTTCTAGAACCCACCCCGGACTTGTAAAGCGCCTGTTTGAAATAGAAGTGCCTGAAATACAGAACGGCACAGTTGTTATCCAGAGCATTGCCCGAGAAGCAGGCTCCAGAACCAAGATCGCTGTTTACTCACGCGATCCCGATGTTGAAGCAATAGGTGCTCTTATCGGTGCGAAAAACACCCGTAAAAACAGCATCATGAAAGAGATCAACGGCGAAAAGATAGATATTATAAAATACAGTGAAGACCTCGGCGAATATATCAAATCTGCCCTCTCCCCCGCCACAGTAAAGTCGGTTGAGCAGATTGCCGATCGTTCCTGCCGCGTTGTCGTTGCCGATGACCAGCTTTCTCTCGCCATTGGCATGAAGGGTCAGAATGCCCGTCTTGCCGCAAAGCTCACAGGCTGTAAGATAGATATCAAGAGTGCTTCGGAAGAGAAAAAGGCTCTCTTTGATCTTGCCATGAGCAACAAGGGCGAAACTTCCACAGCTTTCGGCGAAAAGCTTGCGGAAGCTTTGAAAGAAGCCGGAAATTCCGAGGAATAATAAATATTAAGCGATATTTCTCCAACATAAGCATTTTACGGAAGAAAGGAACGGGCTACGGGTTATAAAATGAATAAAAAGATCCCCGAAAGAAAATGTCTTGGCTGCAATGCAAGAAAGCAAAAGAACGAGCTTATACGCGTTGTACGTTTAAAAGACGGCGAAGTGGTACTTGATAAAACAGGAAAGGTTTCCGGCAGAGGCGCTTACATCTGCCCCGATATCAACTGTTATAACAAGGCTCGCAAAGCAAAGCGTTTTGAGACAAACCTTGAGATCGCCATTCCCGAAGAAATATATAATTCCCTCGCTAAAAAGCTTGAGGAAGACGAAAAGGCAGGTAATTAAGAATGAAAGAAAAATATACCGCCAACCGCCTTTTTG
This sequence comes from Clostridia bacterium, assembly GCA_017549405.1. Lineage (GTDB taxonomy): Bacteria > Bacillota > Clostridia > Oscillospirales > CAG-382 > UMGS1052. Next base: position 1,138 of record JAFYUY010000141.1, read on the forward strand.
CCGACAAACAAAAAGAGCTTGAGTCAAATATCGGAAAAATTCTCGGTGCTTTGGGTCTTGCCAGAAACGCCGGCGGACTTGCCATCGGCAACGATGCCGTATCTATGGCAATATCCTCAGGAAAAGCGCGATTGGTCTTTATGACACAGGATATTTCCGAAAATTCCCGAGAGAAGCTCATGCAAAAGCTTTCGTACGCAGAAACCAAATACATTGTTTTACCCTGCACAATGGCGGAGCTTGCCGCACGTCTCGGCAAAACCGGATTCACGGCTACCGCAGCTCTTACAAAGTCAGGCTTTGAGAAAATAATCTTCAAATGCATGGGAACAGATATCAAAACCGTAAAATCAAACGACAACACTACGGAGGTGCACAAATAATATGGCACAAACAACCACTAAAACCAAAGTTAATTCTTTAGCCAAGGATCTCGGTATCAAGGGCAAGGAGCTTGTTGATTACCTCGCATCCAAGGGCATTTCCGATAAGTCTGCTTCCGCCGTTCTTGAGGACAGCGAGATCAGCCTTATTATCAATCACTATACAAAAAAGAACGAGCTTTCCGATATTTCGGCATATTTTGCCCTTGCAAACAAGCCTGTTAGCGAACCCGAAAAAGCAGAAAACAAGTCTGAAGTAAAAACAAAATCAGAACCCAAAGAATCTCCCAAGGCTGATGTAAAAGCTGAAGCAAAAGCCGAAGCAAAAGCCGAAGCAAAGGCCGAAGTTAAGGCTGAAGTTAAAGCTGAGGTTAAGGCTGAGGTTAAGGCTGAAGTTAAGGCTGAAGTTAAGGCTGAAGCAAAAACCGAACCCGCAAAGCAGGAAGCTCCCAAAAGCACACCTTCAAAGGCAGCTATCAATTCTGCAGCTGCTATTGCAAAGCGCGCGGCAGAGCTTGCAAGCAAAGCAAGTGAAAACCAGCAGCGTCCCCCCCGCCGCGACAACAATCAGAACAGTCAGGGCGGCAGAAGCTTTGAACAGAGAGGCGACAGACCGCAGAGGGATGCGGCTCCGAGAAACGACAGATTCTCATCGGGTGAGAGAAATTCCGACAGAACTCAGGATAGATCCGCAAGACCCGAAAGAAGCTTTACTCCCCCCAAGACCGAAATATTCGGCAAGGATGGATTCGTTAAGATAGAACAGCCCAAACAGCCTCAGAAGCCCAAAAATTCCTTTGACAAAAACGGCAAAGGCGGAAAATTCGGCAAAGGCGGTGCAGGCCCGCGTGACAAGGATGACGATTACGGACAGTCCGTACGTCAGCCCAGCATCCGTCCCATTTACGATAAAGACGGAAGAGCACGCAGCCGCTATGCTTCCGAAAACACCACCACACTTTCCGAAGCTGAGGTTAAACGTCCCGAGGGCGGTGTCAGAAACGATTCCAATGTTCGTCTTGTTGATATCCGTTCCCATGAGGTTGACCTTTCAAAATACGATGAAAGACTTGACAGCCTTGTGCCCGATGCCGTAAACGAAGACGGCGGCAAAAAGAAGCAGAAGAAAGGCGGTATGCAGGCTTCTGCCAAAGGTGCTGGAGGAAAGAACGGAAAAGCCGATGTATCCAAGAACTTCCAGCCTAAGGTAAAACCCGGTAAAAAGGGAAAGAATGCCCCCAAAGAACCCGTTGAAATAAAGAAATTCACAGGTCCTATCACCTTGCCCGAGGAAATAATGATCTCCGACCTTGCTTCGAAGCTTAAGATAACCACCGGTGAAGTGGTTAAAAAGCTCCTTATGATGGGTCTCGGCATGGATGCCGTAGGTGCAAACAAATTCGTGGATTACGACACCGCATATCTTCTTGCCGATGAAATGGGCATTGTGGCAGAAAAAGAAGTGGTCATCTCCATCGAAGAAAAGCTCTTCTCCGATGAAGAAGATGCACCCGAAGATCTTCAGGAAAGAAGCCCCGTTGTGTGCGTTATGGGTCACGTTGACCACGGAAAGACCTCTCTGCTTGATGCAATACGTCACTCCAACGTAACCGCGGGAGAAGCGGGCGGTATTACTCAGGCAATAGGTGCTTACAGAGTCAAGATAAACGGCAGAGAAATAACCTTCCTCGACACTCCCGGTCACGAAGCGTTTACCGCCATGCGTGCACGCGGTGCAAAGGCTACCGACATTGCGATCCTTGTGGTTGCGGCAGACGACGGCATAATGCCCCAGACCATTGAAGCCATAAATCACGCAAAAGCTGCCGGCATCTCCATTATCGTTGCCATAAACAAAATGGATAAAGTCGGTGCAAACCCCGATGCTGTTAAACAAAACCTTACAGCACACGACCTCGTTCCCGAAGAATGGGGCGGTGATACCATTTGCGTTCCCGTTTCCGCTCTCAAGCGCCAGGGTATAGACGAGCTTCTCGAAATGGTACTTCTTGTTGCCGATATGCAGGATCTCAAAGCAAATCCCAAACGTGAAGCAAAGGGTATCGTTATCGAAGCAAAGCTTGATAAGGGTCGCGGTCCTGTTTCCACTGTTCTCGTTCAGAACGGTACTCTCCATCAGGGCGATGTTGTTATTGCGGGTACAGCCATTGGTCACGTACGTTCCATGTGTGACGAAAACGGAAAGCTGCTCAAATCCGCAGGCCCCTCCGTTCCCGTAGAGATCACAGGTCTTTCTGAAGTTCCCGAAGCAGGTGACGAATTCCGTGCAGTGGCTGACGAAAGAATGGCGCGCGAGCTTGTTGAAAAGCGCAAGGCTGATGCAAAAGAAGAAGAATTCAAAGCAAATGCAAAGGTTTCCCTCGATACGCTCTTCGATCAGATAAACGAAGGCACAAAGGAACTTGCGATCATCGTAAAGGCAGACGTTCAGGGTTCTGCCGAAGCAGTAAAAGCATCTCTCGAAAAGCTCTCCAATGACGAAGTAAAGGTACGCGTGATCCATTCTGCAGTAGGCGGCATCAAGGAAAGCGACGTTATGCTTGCGGATGCATCCAATGCCATCATCATCGGATTCAACGTGCGCCCCGATAAGGGAGCCACCGATTCCGCCGATCAGAAGAAGGTCGATATCCGCACATACCGCATAATTTACGAATGCATTGAAGAAATAACCCAGGCCATTAACGGTATGCTTGCTCCCGAATTCCGCGAAAACGTTATCGGTCATGCAGAAGTACGTCAGACCATCCATGTGCCCAACATCGGATTTATTGCCGGCTCCTACATTCAGGACGGTAAGATCATCCGCAGCGCACAGATACGCGTTGTTCGTGACGGCATCGTTATCTTCGAAGACAAGATCGCATCTCTCCGCCGCTTCAAGGATGACGTTAAGGAAGTAGCACAGGGATTCGAATGCGGTATCGCTCTTGAGCGTTTCAACGACATCAAGGAACGCGATATCCTCGAAGCGTTTGTGATGGAAGAGATCAAAAGAGAAGTTTGAGGGATGTAAAAAAATCCAAATACCCGGATTCTTTTCAGCCCCATAAAGCAAATTCCCGCAGTGCCAGGCATTTTATGACATTGCGGGAATTTCCCGCATATATCCGTGCAATGCATAACCGCGCAAAAACACGGCAAAATACTAACGCAGGATTTTCTGATTTGAAAGGAGCGAGAAAAATGCCCGCAAAAAACAAAGGAGCCGCATCGTTCAAAAAGATGCGCGTGAACGAGGAAATAGCACGCGAACTCGGAGATATTCTCAGAACTGTAAAAGATCCCAGAGTAAGTTCTGCCTTTATAAGCATTGTCAATGTTGACACAACTCCGGATCTCAAGTACTGCAAGATACGTTTCAGCGTTTACAACGGAAACACCTCCGAAACCTCAAAAGGTCTCAAAAGTGCGGCAGGCTATATCCGCAAAGAACTTGCAGCCCGTCTCAATTTAAGACTCACTCCGGAACTCACCTTTATCCCCGACACAAGCATTGAACATGGTGCTCATATTTCCGCACTGATAGAAAGCCTTAATATAAAAAACGACGACTGAAAAGCCGAAAAAGAGGGTACGATATGAAAAAAACCCGAAAAGAGCTTGTGACCGCAAGCGTTGAAATAACACTTATATTCATTCTTACCGTAGCTCTTGTCATAATGTTTGCGGCATACTGCGGTTCTAAGAATACGTCAAAACACGGAGAGACGCTATCTTTTGATTTTTCAAATGATTATCTTCAGTCTCAAATATTATCCGACGAAAATCCTGCCGGAATCCTTTTTCCGGCATTTATCGGTGTGGTAACCGATAAATATCTCGCACCCGAAGATCTTGATACCCGCAAGCGTCTTTTAAAAGATGCCCTTCCTTTTTTGACAGGAGCATTTTCCGATGTAAGCACCGTGCTTGAATTTTCTTCAGACAGCACACGGCTTGATTATATAAACAAAAACTTATATTCTGCAAAAAATTATCTGTATATAAATTTCGCAAACGATATCCCCGCAGGCGCAGTGATCCCCTGCATAAACGGAAAAACCTCAGAAGATACAAACCACCCATTTAATATGAAGGAGCTTTTTATTTTCTGCAGCCGAGACGGAGCAATTTCCGGTGCAACCATAGATTCAAAAGGTAATGTTTCAACACTTACGGTACGCGACAGGACACCGCTTTCATTTGATACTCTGCGCGCATACGAAGATGTGCCTGAAATGAAAAAATTCGAATTTGTGTCGGCTTACGACCGCAAATATCCCGTCATGTCCTCCTCTGTTGCACGAAACATTGCAATCGCATATACTGAAAGCGGAGACTTTCTGACCGCGGGTTCGTCGCAGGTTCGCAACATCCTCACCTCGTTTGGTTTTAATCCGAA
>JAFYUY010000142.1 GCA_017549405.1 Clostridia bacterium
ACCCTTAGAGAAAATACCTGCTTCGTCTGTGGGGGCTTTCAGTGTTATTTTGTCAAAGGTAGTGTCGCCGTTATAAGGTATTTCGCGTCCGACTTTTGTGGCGCGGAACCATATGCGGTTTGCCTGCTGCTCGGAAAGTGTTTTTCCGAATCCTTGAACAGTAACAGGTGCTCTTTCACTGCCGGAGGCTTCAATATGTGTGCCTTCATCGGCAATTATATCGCCCTGCACATAAACTGTGCCGCCGGATGTGCCAAGAGCTGCAAAACCTTCTGCTATTGTGGGATAAACCTTTGCCGAAACTCCCTTTATGTAGCTGTCGGAAGAAACGTATGCTTTTCCGTTTTCGGTAAATACTGTTGGGTCATCGTGTACGAGGCGTATGCCCGAAATATAAAGCTTATCGTTATCATCAATGGAAGTGAGTGCTGTTGTGCCCCAAGGGTCGAATTTATACTGTTTTCCGTAGTATCCGTCGGCGGCAAAACTTTCAATATAATTTTTCAGCGGAATAACGGCTGTTGCCCACTTGTTTGTTTTCAGGTTTGCTTCAAAAGTCAGTTGTTTACCGCTTTGAGCTTTTATGTAAAAGCGCCATCTCATTTTCGGTGCGGGGGCATAAGTGCTGTTTTCGTCATGCTGATAATAATAGTCCACCACAAGATAAGGATTGGTATCAATACCGTTGAACGGTGTTGACCAATGGTTCATTATCAAAGGATTTTTCGTGTTTGTGGAGATCTTCTTTATTTCCGAGGCAGTTCTTCCCTCAAATGTAACTCCGTGAGTAAGTGAGCCCTGACTGTTGCTGCTCCAGCCGTTTTTATTCAGATTGCTGAGATTGAATTCCTTAGCGGGAAAAGCCAGGGAAGATTCATCAACTATCGTTGTTTTTGCGGTGAGGCTGCTGCTCTGCGCGCCAAAATCGTCCACAGCATAAACGCTTACGGTAAGCTCACAGTTTGTGGGCATTTCCTGTGTGAAAGTATAGTCATAGGTGAGATTTTCAAGTTCTTTTTCATCTGCATGGTCATAGTAAAAAGAAGTGAGTTCGCTTTTAGCAACATTCGTGCCATCGGCTTTATCCACTGATGCGAAATAAGAAATGATCTTCAGGTCATCTTTGGCCGCAGGAAAGGATATGGAAAGCAGACCTTCTTCTGTTGCTGCCGCGCTAAGTTTTGCGGAAGTGTCAAAATAAGGTGCGGTATTTGTGTTTTTTCTTGCATCAAGTGTGTATTTATCAAGATGACTTCCGTCTGCCGATATGCCGGTCACAGTCCAGGGTGTGCCTATTTCTTTTATAACACCTGCATCAAGATCGGAATTATAAAAATCTATTCTGTGTACGCGCACATTTCCGTCTGCATCAACTTCAACGTAATTTCCCTGAGAGAATTTGCGGTATTCCGTGCCGGAGTATCCGCCGAAATTTTTGCCGTTGTCGGGGTTTTTGTTTCCCTCGTAACTGAAATGCGAGCTTGTGGCATATTGCACAACTCCTGCGTCAAGTGCGGTGAAGGTGCCTTTTCCGCCCTGCCATATTGCGGTTTCGCGGTTGAGGGGGGAGTGATTGTGTCCGCCCCAGATAAACACCTGCGGGTATTTGCTTAGAATGGGAGAGAGCTGTTCGGATACCTGATCGACACTTGCAAAGATAGTGCCTTTGATTCTGGGGTGAGTTGCCACAAATACGGCTTTGTCGGGGTTTTCTTCTGTTATTTCGCAAAGCAGACCGTCAAGCCAGTCAAGTGTTTCTTCAGAATATGTTACATCATAGTTTTGGGGTTCTACCGTTATGAAATGATATCCGTTTATCTCTGCGTGGCGGTTGCCGTAATCGAGTCCGAGACTTCCGAAATTAAGGTCGTTGCCGTAGAAAAAGTCGTAATACAAACCTTCTTTTTCGTTATATTCAGTTAAAAGGGTTTTATTGTATTCTGCAATTTCCGCATCCGTGGGGGAATCTTTGCCGGGAACGCTGTTTGTCCAGGTATAGCCGGAAAATATCTTTTGCATAAGCTTTGCGGAATAGAATCCCGTGGAGTCCGCCTGTTTGTTTTCATCAAGTGCCGTACCACCCGAAGTGTCGTGATTTCCAGCTGCATAGATCACCGCCACATGTTCCGCTCCGTTTGCGGCATTAAAATTGTTTACCGCATTGTCGCGGAAAGCGGCAAGCTCAAGATAGTTCTGTTTGAGCTTTTGCATGGAGCTTGATATATTGCCGGAGGAATTTAACGCATCGGTTATATCACCGTCTATAAATACGGCATCAAGTTTTGACTTTCCGTTGTTGTCTTTTTCTGCAAGTTCAAGCAATGTTTTGTATGCTTTATCAAGCTTGGAATTTCCCGCAGTGTTCCACGAACCGCTAAGGTGAATGTCGGAGAGCACGCCGAAACGGAGTACTATGTTGCTTTCGTCAAATTCATCGTTTTGTGCATCTTGTGCGAATGTGCCTAATGAGGAGGATACAAGGACTGCTGAAAGAAGTGCGCAAACTGCTTTTTTAATCTTCATATTCATGCCCAACCTTTCTTTAAGTAAAATAATATCTCATATTTAAATTGTACATTCGTCAGAAATTATGTAAAGTGAAGAAAATGCTGAAAAAGTGGATAAAACCGCTACACATATTGACACGCAAGCTGTTTTGTGTTAGTATTTAACAAAAAGGGGGTGTTAATTTGCAAAAATCGGTAAAAACCGGAATGACAGCTGTTTCGTGCGGTTTTTGTGCTCTTATTGAAGATGGTGTTTTGCCTGAAACTTCCGATAAATTCAGACTTATATGTACTGTTGGGGGCAGGGTGGAATTACATCGGGAGGGTAAAAAAATATACATTTCCGAGAACTGTGCCGCAATTATTGAAAATGACGGGAAAACTGATATAAACGCAGAACAGGGCAGGGCTTATATACTTGATTTTTCGGGTGACGGCATCAAATATTTGTTTAAAGAAATCAGGCTCGAAATGTACATGGTGTATAAGGTGGATGAAGAGTTTATACGCATTTTTGAAAAACTTGCGGAAGAACATTCCATGGATGTGGAGTTTTGCAAGAATTACATGGTAACATCTCTTGTTTATCAGCTTTTTTCAACCCTTGCGCGCCGTATTCAGAACGTACTTATTCCCGGAAATTATGTTGGAATGGAAGGTTTTTCCATTAAAAATATAGGAACGCGCCATGCGGGAATGTATCACGGCAAGAAATGTATAATGATAACTCCCAATACCACAGCAGACGGAATAGTGGTGCTGGAAAACTACGGACTTGTGCAATGCGGCATAAATCTTAAAGAATATAAATATATGCAGATAGGTTATTATTATGAAAGCCGAGATATCCGGCATTTCAATATAACACTGAGGGTCTTGAATTTTGTACCCGAGAACAGCACTGAATATGTGTCTGTTTATGGGAAGGAGTTTGCCGGAATAAATGAATTCTGCGAACCGGTGCATCGCAACCGTTGGGAATATGCCACATTTTTCTTGGATTACAAAAATGAAAAAATACGAAGTATCATAGATTCTTATGAGAAACCCATATTGAGGCAGATAAAAATAAACCCGTTCGGTTCTGTAAATGCATCGGAACTTTTGCCCGATGACAAAATGTATATTTCGTTTGTAGGTTTTTATAAAAATGCGCCTACGCATTCGGGGCACTTGGATTCACGGACTCTTGAATATGTTATTAAGCTTATGGCAGAACATTTTGCCGAAGACCGCGATATTTCGTTTTATGCAGATGCGTGTTATCTCAGCACATCGCGTTTCAGCCATTGGTTCAAACAGCAAACCGGCGTATCTCCGGGCAGATACATAACGGATATGCGCATTGAGCGGGCAAAAATATATCTGCGTGATAACGGTTTTGCATATATAGAACAAATATCGGTCGCCGTTGGATTTTCCGATGTGCATTATTTTTCAAGAATCTTTAAAAAGTATGTGGGAATAACGCCGAAACAATTCCGAATGGAGGAAAATAAAAAAGCTGCGGAAGCTGCTCTGCGGAAACTATAAAAAGGAGACACCCCACCGGGTGCCTCCTTTGTATTTTATAAGATTATTTCTTGAGGTTAGCTTCAAGAGTTGCAAGTTCTTCTTTAAGTTCAGCGGGGATAGTCGCGCCGATCTTATCGTAGAATGCCTTGATGCTGTCGAGATCTTCGATCCAGTGAGCGTTGTCAACGGAGAGAAGCTCGCGGATGGTATCGATGGAAATGTCAAGACCTTCGATGTTGATATCTTCAGCCTTGGGCACATAACCGATAGCGGTTTCAACAGCGTCAACTTCGCCCTTGCAGCGAGCAAGGATCCAGAGAAGAACTCTGAGGTTGTCGCCAAATCCGGGCCAGATGAAGTTGCCGTCTTTATCTGTTCTGAACCAGTTAACATGGAATATCTTGGGAGCGTTTGTAACCTTTTTGCCCATAGCAAGCCAGTGAGCAAAGTATTCGCCCATATCATATCCGCAGAAGGGAAGCATAGCCATGGGGTCACGTCTTACAACGCCTACTGCACCGGCAGCTGCAGCTGTTGTTTCGGAAGCCATGATGGAGCCAACGAATGTACCGTGCTGCCAGTTTCTGGACTGGTATACGAGGGGAGCAGTCTTTGCTCTTCTACCACCAAAGATGATAGCGGAAAGGGGCACACCTGTTGTAGAATTGAATTCGGAAGAGATGCAAGGACAGTTCTGAGCGAGAGCTGTGAATCTGGAGTTAGGATGAGCACCGCTTGTTTCGAGCTTTCTTGTCTTGTCGTATGTCTTGTAATCCCACTTGTTGCCTCTCCAGTCAATAGCGTTAACGGGAGGATTGTTGTCAAGACCTTCCCACCAAACAGTGTTGTCGTCGAGATTGTGAACAACGTTTGTGAAGATTGTATCTCTCATTGTTGTTGCAAGAGCGTTGGGGTTGGACTTTTCGTTAGTACCGGGAGCAACGCCGAAGAAACCGTTTTCAGGGTTAACAGCGTAGAGTCTGCCGTCCTTACCAACTCTGATCCAAGCGATATCGTCGCCTACGCACCAAACCTTGTAACCCTTCTTAGCGAGGAATTCCGGAGGAATGAGCATAGCGA
>JAFYUY010000143.1 GCA_017549405.1 Clostridia bacterium
CGCGGAACATCTGGAAGCGGTACACGGCGTTGGCCCCCATACCATCAGCGTTCCCAGACTGAAGAGAGCGGACGACATCAACCCCGATGATTTCGACAACGGCATCGACGATGACACCTTTGCCAAGATCACAGCCTGCATCCGTCTGGCCGTTCCCTACACCGGCATCATCATCTCCACCAGAGAAACCGAAGCTGTCCGCGGCAGACTCCTGAACTGCGGCGTATCTCAGGTCAGCGGCGGTTCCAGAACCTCTGTGGGCGGCTATGCCGAAGAAGAACGTCCTCACGACACCGAGCAGTTTGACGTATCCGACCAGCGTTCTCTGGACGATGTGGTTCGCTGGCTGATGGAAAACGGACACATTCCGTCCTTCTGCACAGCCTGCTACCGCGAAGGAAGAACGGGCGACAGATTTATGAGCCTCTGCAAGAGCGGTCAGATACTCAACTGCTGCCATCCCAATGCTCTTATGACCCTTACGGAATACCTTGTGGACTATGCCTCCGAGGAGACAAAAAAGGTGGGCTATGAGCTTATCAAGAAAGAACTTAACCGAATCCCCAAGGAAAAGGTGCGTAATATTGCCGAAGACAACATTATGCAGATCAAGGCATCCAACCGCCGCGATTTCAGATTCTGACAGGAGGATAACAATGAGTCTTAACGAAACGGTAAGCGCGGAAAGAGTTCATATCGGTTTTTTCGGCATGCGAAATGCCGGCAAATCAAGCCTTGTGAATGCCGTTACGGGTCAGAAGCTTTCCGTGGTATCGGATGTTAAAGGAACCACTACCGACCCGGTAAAAAAAGCCATGGAACTTTTGCCCCTGGGGCCTGTGGTAATTATAGACACTCCCGGGCTTGACGACGAGGGAGAGCTTGGTGAAATGCGCGTGGAAAAGGCGAAACAAGTGCTTCCCAAAACGGATATTGCAGTACTCTGTGTGGATGCATCAGTCGGAAAGACCGATAAAGACAACAGCCTTATTTCCGCTTTTGAAGAACGCAATATTCCGTATATTGTTGCATATAACAAGGCGGATATTTTGAAAACACGGGAAGAACTTCCGAAAAATTCCATATATGTAAGCGCTGTGAGCGGTGAAAACATAAATGAGCTTAAAGAAAAGATTGCATCTCTTTCGCCCAAAAAGGATGCTGAAAAATTTTTGGTTTCCGACCTTCTTTCCCCCGGTGATACTGTGGTTCTTGTGATACCCATTGACGAATCTGCTCCCAAGGGCAGACTTATTCTCCCGCAACAGCAGACTATAAGAGATATCCTTGAAGCGGGTGCAAGTGCGGTATGTTGCCGTGACACCGAGCTTCAAGTGACATTGAAAAAGCTTGCGGAAAAACCAAAAATGGTAATAACCGACTCGCAGGTTTTCGGAAAGGTTTCAAAAGTAGTGCCGCAGGATGTGATGCTGACATCTTTTTCCATCCTTTTTGCACGTTATAAAGGCGATCTTTCAGAGCTTGTGAAGGGTGCGGCAAAGCTTTCAAAACTTTCTGACGGAGCGCGGGTGCTTATATCCGAGGGCTGCACCCATCACCGCCAGTGCGGAGATATAGGCACGGTCAAAATGCCCGCATGGATAGAAAAATTCACGGGAGTAAAACCCGATTACACCTTTACTTCGGGCGGAGATTATCCTGCAAACCTTGGCGATTTTGATATTATCGTACATTGCGGTGGCTGCACGCTGAATGAAGCGGAAATGCAGTACCGCATCCGCGCAGCGCGTGACGCGGGAACTCCCATTGTTAATTACGGAGTAGCAATAGCCCATATGCACGGCATACTCCGCCGAAGCTTATCCCCTTTCCCCGATATTTCCGCTATGCTGGAGGACTGTTAAAATGGCAAAATACAAATACGAAACCCACCTTCACACATATCCCGTAAGTGCGTGTGCAAGGCAAAGTGTGCGTGAAAACTTAGAGTTTTACAAAAGCCGCGGCTACGACGGCATTTTCATAACCAATCACTTTATCGACGGCAATATAAATGTTGACAGAGACAAATCCTACGAGGAAAAAATTGAATTCTATTTTTCCGACTACGAAGAAGCAAAAAAGCTTTCGGAAGAGATCGGCATAAAAGTGTTTCTGGGGATAGAGCTTTCCTACGGCGGCACGGATTTTCTTCTTTACGGACTTGACAAAGAGTGGTTTTTGAAAAATCCGCAGATAACGGAAATGAAAAAGAGCGATGAGCTTAAATATTTTATGGAAAACGGCGGTCTTGTGATTCAGGCGCACCCATACCGCGAGGCGGCTTATATTGACCATATACGTCTGTTCCCCCGCTGTGTTCACGGTGTGGAAGTGATAAATGCCAACCGCACCGAGCTTGAAAACAAAATGGCGGATATTTATGCCGAAAATTACGGACTGATAAAGTTTGCGGGCAGTGATAACCATGCGGGAAATGCTCAGATGAATTTTGCGGGAATGGAAAGCGATACTCCGATAAATTCCGAGGATGAATTTATTGAGGCTGTGAAAAACGGCACGGTAACACCTTTTTCATTCAGCATAACGGAATAATAAAAAAACGGTGGCGGCAGGTAAGATCCTGCCGCCCTTGACTTTTCGCCTTTTGTGTGGTAGAATACATACAACAATAAAAAAGGGGGGCGTTCGGATTGAGCATTCAGGAATCGGGCGAAATGTATCTTGAAACTATATATGTTCTTTTGGAGAAGAACCCTTCCGTGCGTTCTATTGACATAGTAAACCACATGGGTTATTCAAAACCCAGCGTAAGCCGTGCCGTTGGTCTTTTGAAAAATGGCGGATTCATTGCAGTTGATGCCGACGGATATATCAGCCTTACGGACGAAGGGCGCAGTCTTGCAAAAAAGATATATGACCGCCATACCGTGCTGACAGGGCTTCTTGTGAGCCTTGGTGTTGATGCCGAAACGGCATCGGAGGATGCCTGCAAAATGGAGCACGTTATAAGCGACACATCCTTTGAAGCTATTATGCGGTATCTCGAAGCAAAAAGTGAATAAGAATAAAAAAGCAATGCATCAAACAAAATGCATTGCTTTATTTTTGGCGAAAATTATTTTCCCACACAAAAACGCGAAAAAATGTTATTGACAATATCTTCCGTAACACTTCTTCCATCCGCCATGGAAAGGAACGATATGGCGCGTTCAATATCTGTTCCCGCAACGTCGGGAGTGTAGTTTTTCAAAGTTTCAAGTCCGTCGGATACCGCATCTTTGGCATTTTTGAGGGCACTGTATATGCGGGCGCTTGTGACCACAAGTCCGCTTGCCAGAAGCTCATCCCCCGCAGGATACAGCTCTGAAATTGCCTGCTCTATTTTATCTTTGCCCTCGCCGTTTTTTGCAGACACCGAAACACTGTGGGAAAAACGGGGAGATATTCCCGAAATATATTCGGCTTTTTCGGGACAAGGGTTCTCAATATCGTTTTTATTTACGATAAGGACAATGTTTTTATCCTGCTTTTGCAAAAGCAGATCTATCATGTTTTTTTCGTCGTCGCAAAGCTTCGATGAACCGTCAATTACCGCAAGCACAAGTTCTGCTTCGTCAAGACTGGAATAAGCTTTTTCCACTCCTATTTTTTCCACGATGTCATCCGTTTTGCGAATGCCCGCCGTATCCGACAAAACAAGGGAAATATTTCCTATTACCGCTTTTTCGGTAATAACATCGCGCGTTGTACCCGCAATATCGGTGACGATTGCACGCTCACTTCCCAAAAGCATATTGAGCAATGACGATTTTCCGCTGTTGGGAAGTCCCACAATAGACGTTTTTACTCCGCACGAAACAGCTCTGCCCGAGGCATAGCCCGAACACAGAAAATCAAGGCGGGAAAGAGCGTTTTCAAGCGCAGTCTTCATTTCATCCGCCGACATATCCGAAAGATCTTCGTCGGGATAATCTATAAACGCATAAACAGACGCAAGAATTTCCGTGAGGGTGTGGGAAATATCGTCTATTTCGGCAGAAAGCTTGCCTGCAACCTTTGCATTTGAAAGCTTTATTGCCGCAGTACTTTCCGCATCAATAAGCTCTGCCACCGCCTCTGCCTGGGCAAGATCGAGTTTGCCGTTTATAAAAGCGCGTCTGGTAAATTCGCCCGGTCCCGCAGGTTCCGCTCCGTTTTCAAAAAGTGCGGAAAGTATCATGGAAACACAAAGGTTATTTCCGTGGCAGCTTATTTCGGCAGTATCCTCCCCCGTATAAGAGCGAGGAGCATAAAACACTGTCAGAAGACCACTGTCAACACAGTCGCCGTTGCAGTATATATCACCGAAAATGGCGGAAGATGCGGGATAATCGGATATTTTTTTGCCCGAGCGAGGGAAAAACACCTTGGAAACGATGTTTATACTGTCGCTTCCCGTAATTCTTATAACGGCAATGCCCGCTTTTCCGTGGGCGGTGGATACTGCGGCAACGGTGGAGCCTGCCGCAAGAGAAAAATACTGGGACATAATGTACCTTTCAAATAATTATTCGTATAAAGTCATACTTCCCGTAACTACCATAACGTAGTCGGAAAGGCTCATATCAGCCGCAGGCTGAACTATGGCGGAAAGCGTGTAATTTGCGGGGTTCGGCTCTATGCTCACCACGGTTCCCACCGCCACATCCTTGGGATATATTCCGCCGTAACCCGAGGTATATACGGGGTCGCCCACCACAACATCCGAATCCGACGGAAGGTTTATCACCTTGCAAAGACCCTTACTGTGAAGTTCAAATGAGCCTGTAAGGACAGCAGATGTCATGGTACGCTCCATATAAACGCCCACGGACATATTGTGATTTAAAAGGGATATTCCGCGTGAGGTATTTGGAGATGTTTCGGTAATAATGCCAAGCAGACCCTTTTCGGTTATAACGGGCATATTTTTGCTTATTCCGTGAAAACTGCCTTTATCCAGCGTAAATGTGCGGATAAATCCCACGTCACGTGCCACGATCTTGGCATCAACAAGGGTGAGCGATGTTCGCTCTGTTTTAAGACCGATAAAATTTCTCAGCCATTTATTTTCTTCTTCAATGGCTTTGGTGTCACGGTTTTCGGCAACAAGCTTTTCATTTTCACCCGCAAGGCGCTCGTTTTCTTTTGTAAGACGGTCTATATCGGC
Organism: Clostridia bacterium; assembly: GCA_017549405.1. Taxonomy (GTDB): domain Bacteria; phylum Bacillota; class Clostridia; order Oscillospirales; family CAG-382; genus UMGS1052. The sequence goes on from JAFYUY010000143.1 coordinate 5,153, forward strand.
AAAGTATTTTGAAAGCTCGGCAACCCCGTCTGTCACAGCATCTGCCGCCATGTGTATTGGAGAGGCAACAAGACCTACCGCACCGTATATGAATGTGAGTGAATTTGTGTGATAAATAACTATAGATAAAATGGAAAGTAAAATGGAAACCGCAAGGGATATGGGGAAAAAACGGGATTTTATAGTGCCAAGACGCATATTCTGTGCCTCCGCCTTTCAGATTTTGAAAAATATTGACATATTTTAAGAAAAAATGCAAAAATACTGTTTATTTTACTCTTATTTTATATTATAATATAAGATGAGTATCAATGCAACATATTTTTGTGAAAATATTGATTTTTAAATACCGCATAACAACGAAAGGTCTGCAATTCACATGAACAAAAGCTACGTACTGAATATCGCCGGCACCACGTTCAGCATTCTGTCGGACGAGTCTGAAGAATATATCCGCGCACTTGAAGAAAAAGTTGAAGCCATGGTGATGTCTGCTCAACAGCACGGTGCATCTGCACATAAAGCAGCACTTTTTGTGTGCATGGAGCTGTGTGATGCGCTTGAAAAAACGGTTGCAAAGACCGAAGCACAAACAAGTCAAAAACGCGCCAAAAAGAATTCCGACGAGATATTTTTTCCCGACAGAACCCAGACATCGCTGTTTTAAAACGTGGTGAAAAATATGAAATACAACAATAAAACTCCATATCTTCTGGCACCCGCCGGTTCATACGATGCTTTATGCGCTGCAATAGACGCTGGCGCAGACGAGGTGTATTTCGGTTCTTCGGGATTCAATGCCCGGAATTTTGCAAAAAATTTCTCGGATGAAGAATTTTTTGATGCTATAAAGCTCTGCCGTATTTTCGGTGTGAGATCCAATATAACCGTAAACACTCTTGTGTATGACCGTGAAATAAACGATGTGCTTGACCTTATATATCAAGCGGCTTGCCACGGTGCCGATGCTTTTATAGTTCAGGATATGGGTGTGGCTCGTGCCGTAAAGGAGCAGATGCCGCAGGTGGCTCTTCATGCAAGCACCCAGTGCGCTTGTCACAACAAGGACGGTGCACAAAAGTTTTATGAGGCAGGTTTTTCGCGCATTGTGCTTGCCCGCGAGCTATCCCTTGAAGATATAATATCCATAGGAAAAGATGCTCCGTATGAGACCGAAGCTTTTGTTCATGGGGCGCTTTGCGTTTCCCATTCTGGGCAGTGCCTTTTTTCCTCCGTGGTGGGCGGAAGAAGCGGAAACCGCGGAATGTGTGCCCAGCCTTGCCGTATGGAATACGAAATGTGCGGGACCTGTACAAAAAAAGGCTATGCCTTAAGTCTTAAAGACCTTTCCCTCGCAAAGCATATTCCCGCTCTTTGCGATGCGGGCATTGCTTCTCTTAAAATCGAAGGAAGAATGAAAAGTCCCGAATACGTTTACGGTGTTACAAAGATATTTAAAAATCTGCTTATTGAAAAACGAGCCGCAACGGGCGATGAAATGCGGGCTCTTTCCGAGCTTTTCTCGCGCGATGGCTTCACCGACAGTTATTTTACAAAACATTATATAAAAGACGGGGCTTCCATGTACGGAGTGCGCAGCGAAAAGGAAAAGGAGCTCACGCGCATGGCAGAAAAAAACATTACAATTCCGACTCCCCGCAAAAACATTTCTGCAGTTTGTGCCTTTGAAACGGGGAAAAAGCCGTCATTGTCGTTTCTCTGCGGCGAAAATGCCGTGACTGTGACGGGCGATGTTTATATTGAGGAAGCCAAAAATGCGGGGGCGACCTTCGACTCCGTGGCAAAAAACATAGCAAAACTCGGCAACACTCACTTTGCCCTGAACAGTTCAGACATTTCCATGACACTTTCGGAAAATGCATTCGTGCCCGCAGGTCTGCTCAACGAAATGCGCCGCACCGCCGCCGAAAAGCTGGAATTGCAAATGACGGAAGAAATTCCCTTGAAACGGTGCCGTATGGGATTTGTTCCCGTAAGACAGCCAGAAAAAGAAAAACAAATAAGGTTAAGGCTTTATTTTGCATCCTGCGAAAACTTCGAAAAAAAGCTATCCGCATTCAAAAATGTGGAAAGTGTGGTATTTCCACTTGGGATTTTTGCGGAAAACAGTCTTCGCGACGTGCTTTCGGAAATATGCCGGAAATATAAAGTCGGAGTGCTGTTTCCGAGAGTTTTGTTTGAATCCGAAAGGCAAACAGCGTATGGTATTCTTTGCTCTGCGGCACAGACAGGCGCTTCATTTTGCGAGGTTTCGAATATCGGACATATAAGCGCAGCACGCGATGCAGGTTTAAAAGTGTATGGCGGGATAGGGCTCAATATAACAAATACCCTTTCCGTGCAATATTATACCGAAGTTTTGGGGCTTGAATCGGTGGTACTTTCTCCCGAAATGAAACTCGGAGCAATGCGGGATATACCAAAGAGCGATGCTGTGACATATTGCGCATATGCATACGGAAGATACCCCCTTATGGTGCTGGAAAACTGCCTTCTGCGTTCCCGCGGGATGTGTGACGGTAAATGTTCCGTGTGCGGCATCCTTCATGACAGGATCGGGGCGGATTTTCCGATATATGCTTCTCCGAGGCTTGATGCGAAGTTCCCTTGCAGAAACATTATTTACAATTCCGTGATCACAGATCTGCGTACAAAAAAAGACCTGTATACCGCAGGACTTGACATTCTGTGTATATCCGCTGAAGAAGACGGAATGCCCATGTGATTTTTGCAAAAGGGAAACTGAAAGGAAATCTATAACATCAAATGAAAATAGGAAACATAGAATTTAAAAACGGACTTTTCCTTGCTCCCATGGCGGGAGTTGCAGACAAGGCTTTCCGCCATATGTGCAAAAAACACGGAGCGGAAGGCGTGGTCACGGAAATGATATCGTCAAAGGCGCTTGTCTTTCGTGATAAAAAGACCGCCGCTCTCGCAGCTATCGACGATTTTGAACGCCCTTGTGCGCTCCAGCTTTTCGGAAGTGAGCCTGATACCATGGCTCAGGCAGCATTACTTTCATTGGCATTCTGCCCCGACATTATAGATGTGAACATGGGATGTCCCGTGCATAAGGTGGTATCATCGGGTGACGGCTCAGCTCTCATGAAAAACCCCTCTCTTGCATATGATATTCTTAAAAGCATAGTAGATGCGGTGAACGGGAAAGTTCCCGTAACGGTAAAAATCCGCTGCGGTTTTGATTCAGCTCACATAAATGCTCCGGAAATAGCCAGCCTTGCAGAAAAAGCGGGAGTCTCGGCAATATTCGTTCACGGCAGAACGCGCGAGCAGATGTATGCTCCGCCCTGCGACCTCGAAACAATAAAAAGAGTAAAGCAAAGCGTAAGCGTGCCCGTTGTGGGCAACGGAGATATTTATACACCTCAGGATGCACGGCATATGCTGGAATTTACGGGATGCGACGGCATAATGGTGGGCAGAGGAGCTCTTGGAAACACTTATATTTTTGCACAGATAAAAGCGTTCCTTGAAAAAGGAGAAATGTTGCCACAGCAAACACCGCAGGAAAAATTCGAAGATATATGCGAGCATATGCAGCTTCTTCTGGAGGATAAAGGCGAGATGACAGCTGCCGCCGAATGCCGAAAGCACCTTGCCTGGTATATCAAGGGAATAAGAGGTGCCGCAGCTTTACGTGATGAGATAAACCGCACCGAAGATATAGGCAAAACCCTCAAGCTTGTTAAAGCGGCAATGACAGAAAGTTAATAAAATGTGTTGATTTGTTGGTTAAAATGTGCTATAATATAATCGAAATGTATTCAGAGTTAGAAGAGGTGAGTTTATTTGATCGATCTGCACACCCATGCACTGCCCGACATAGACGATGGAGCTAAAAACGCATATGAAAGCATGAGAATGCTTTCCGACAGTTTTTCTCAGGGGATCAAGGTGTGTGCGCTCACTCCCCATTGCATGGTTCACGGTCAGGAAGATGTGAATGTCTTTCTCAGAAGGCGCGAAGACAGCGTTATAAGGCTTGCAAATATATTTGGTTCTTTTTCTGTCCCGAAACTGCTGTTGGGTGCTGAAGTCTTCCTCGATCATGATATAAGCTCATACCGCGGAATAAAACAGCTCTGCCTGGAAAACACCGATTATATCATGGTGGAGCTACCAACAAACGCAAAGCCCAAATGGCTTTCCGATTGTGTTTATTCGTTAGGTATTCGCGGAATAGGGGTAATAATTGCCCATATTGACAGATATCCGTATGCGCCACGCGTTATAGAGGAGCTATGCGGTTTTGATGTTTGTTATCAGATAAATTCGTCAAGATTTCTGTCATTTTTCGACAGAA
>JAFYUY010000144.1 GCA_017549405.1 Clostridia bacterium
AATGAAATAAATCTTTGCGGTACCGAGTTTTCCATTACTCCACCCTATAAGCAGTCCACTCTTAAAGGAGTGACAAGTGCCCGCATGGGGCAGTACGGCGGGCTTACATTCGACGGAGGTCCCGCGATCTCTGCGACGGAATATATATACCGACGCGATATGCTTACATGGTCGCCTGCTATTATGAAGGAGCTCGGCAATGCATACACTCTTTCGGTAAGCGGAAACAAAAATAAATATCCGAGCTTCGGTGTACGCTTCCATATCAACCGTGAATTCAACAGTTATTATCTGCTTAATGTGAACGGCTCGAAAAACGATGCGTCATCTCCCGCATGGACTCTTTACAAGGTCACAGACGGTACAAATCCCGTTGAACTTACAAAGTCTGAAAAGAGCGCACGTGTTGTGGGTGATTTTGAACTTGAAATGCAGGTCAACGGCGGGAACGTGACCGTATCCGTCACTCACAGTGGCAGCACCGAAACCAAGACTTTTTCGGACAGTGCACCGTTTGCACATACTGCAGGTGATGCCGGAACAGTTGCTTTTGTGAAAAGCGACGGAGGAGAAGTAAAGATAAAAGCGGTATCTGTTGATGCGGAAAATGCCGAAGATGTTAGAGTTATCACGGCAGTTGACGATAACGGCAAGGCTCTCGGCACGGCAAAGGTAACGACCGCAAGCTTTTCCGGCGGGGACGGTATTACCTATACAGGTTCTTCATCGGAGCAGAAAATAGGAACATCCGATTTTCTGATGATGGGTCCCGCAACGGGTTATTCTCCCTTGAACTCGCCCATACAGGCAGTGATGCAAAAGGGCGGTCCTTTGGTTATTTCAGCGGGTGCAAATCAGGCGGCACTCAACTACAACGACAGAAAATGCATGGTCGTGTGGAAACCCGACGGTATGATGGCGGCAATTAAAAATTACCGCATTACAGCAGATGCTTATGTGGAAAATTCGCATCCCGGTCTTGGAATGAGATTCCATATAAATTCCGACAGATCAAGTTACTATATGTTAAACATCCACAGTCCCCAGAGGGATCCCGGCAAGCCTTTGTGGGTGCTTTACAAGACAGTCGGCGGAAAAACATTCCCCGTTATGACTTCGGATGCCGTAACAAGCGTTGACACATCAAATTATATGCGTTATGACTATAAGCTTGATGTCACGGTAGTCGACAATTACGTGACGGTTGCGGTAACATGGGATGGCGGCAAGAAATCGGAATATAAGACGTTCTGCGATCAGGAGCCGTTTTCTTACGGTGCAAATTCCTCCGCTTTTATAGGATTTACCAAAAACGGCTCGGGCGAAGTGAAGATAAATGCTTTAAAGCTTGAAACCTATTCGCAGTCCGAACGTGTGCAGAACCACCGCTTCGGGGACGGCATTATTATAAGAAAGATCGAAAATCCCGGCAATACTCCCGCAAAGGTTTTTGTTTCGAATGACACAAACGGAATTTATGAGCTTTTGGGAGTAGTTCCCGCAAAAGGTAAATTCGTAAATTGCCTTACCGCAAAAAAGATGACGAATGTGCGTGTTGAGGGCGGTTCCGATCTGCGCTTCTACAGCGATATTAAGGATATTCCCGCATATGCCGTGGCAGGGGAGTTGTTGCCGCTTTCCGCAAGGATAGGCGGAAAGGACGCTCCTTATGCGACCTTTGAAAGCAGCAGAAAAAATATTATTGAAATTTCGGACGGAAAGCTTATACCGCTTCAGACGGGAAAGACCGATATCACGGCGGCCGATTCGGGTGCAAGCTATACCGAAAATGATGTTGAAAGCCGCTTCTTCGGTAAATGGGAGGAATCTTTTGATTCATACGGCAATACTTCCGTCAAGGAATCGTCGAGAAAAACTTCGGCACGTGATGTCACAGTTTCTGGCGATTGGATACTTCGCCAGAATATAGGCGGTCCGATAAACGCAAATCCCAAGGCAATGGTTTCAGACGGTGCAATGCTCCTTTCGGGTCCCTCGCTTGTTCCTACCGATAAACGTATTGCGTATCTTATCTATGATAAAGAGCTTGCGGGACTTGGCGGAAGATATGAGATAAATGCTGAATTGAATAAGTATAATGCCGCAAGCGGAATTGGCATGAAATTTCATATTCACGACAACTACGACCAAAGCTACTATATGCTCATGTTAAACGGCACAAATGCCGATATGAACACATGGACATTTTATAAGGTGGTACGCGGAAAGGTTGTGGATTCGGTCAAAGGCCCCTCATTCGGAAGTCCCGCAGAGAGCGGAAACGGCGCATACTCGGGCGGTGATATCTCGGTGAAGATAAAGGTTGACGGAAACAGGATAAACTGGTCTGTTTACGGTGCCCGAGTGGGAGAGAGTGCCACACTTTCGGCAGGTGCATATACCGACGATGGCTTTACTCCAATTTCCGGTTCATACGGCAGAATAGCTTTTGTTGCAAGCAATGCCGCAAATATAAGCACCGATGGGTATCATAAGATATACTCTGTTTCCGTGACAGAAAACGTCACAAAATTTTTCAGACCTACTGTTAAAGAATATGACGAAGGCAACATTGTTTTCCTGCCGGCATACAACTACGGAAACAGTGCAAGATTTATAATAGCTGCTTCAAACGGCGGATCGATGCATGATTTCGACATATTCTCAAATGCCGATTTTTCAGATCTCAGCGCAAAGGCATTCTATATTCCAAAGGATATGTTCGGCAAGACAAAGATATTTGTGTGGGATATGACAAAGCTTCGTCCGTTCGGTAAGTTTATTACGGAACTTGGATGAAAAATTCAAAGTGGGAAAACGGCTGAAAAGCCGTTTTCAGGCTGTCGCAAAAGTCTTTTTTAAATAATTCAGGGCGAACCCCCGGCGAGGGTTCGCCCTCTTTTCAACCGTAAACCGGTTGAAAATTCACCCACTCCCGCGCTTTACGAACGCAAAAGGGTTTCGTCCTCTTCGGAGGACGACAAGAGGCAGAGCCTTTTGACTCTGAAAACTTTTTGAAAAAAGTTTTATCAAAAACTTTTGATGGTATTCCCGATGCACCTTCCTATGCCTTGGGTCCGCATCGCACGTTATGCATCGCTTTGCCGCCGACTATTCTTTATTGTTATATTTTTATTCTTAAATCTATTGACAAGAAGTCAAAAAAATGCGATAATATATAGTAACGTAAATTTAAGGTGGTGCGGTATGGAACGCGATTATTTAAAATTCATGCAGGAAAAAATGCCTGAGCTTTCAAAGAGTCATAAGGCGATCGCGTCGTACATTATCGACCATCCCGATACAGCGGCGTATTTTACAGCCACAAAGCTCGGAAATGCAGCGGGTGTTTCGGAATCCACAGTTGTTCGCTTTGCAAATGAACTTGGATTTAAGGGATTCCCCGAAATGCAGAAGGCACTTTCCAATCAGCTTCGCTCCAGAATGAATTCCGTTCAGCGCGTGGCGGCGGCAACAAGCATTATGGACGGTGCGGACATCTTATCAAAGATCATGACACGGGATATGGAAAGAATAAAATCCACCCTTGATGAAGTGGACCGTGATGCCTTTTATAAGACCGTGGAAATGCTCACCAACGCAAAGCATATATATATAATCGGTATGCGCTCAGCGTCCATGCTTGCAAGCTTTTTTGCCTATAATCTCAATATCATATTAAATAATGTAACGCTTCTTGATATGACCAGTAAAAGCGATATGTTTGAGCGCCTTATGTGGATATCCGAATGCGATGTGTTTGTGGGAATAAGTTTCCCACGATATTCAAAGCGTACCCGTAATGCCATGGAATTTGCCGGAGGCAGGGGGGCAAAGATACTTGCCATTACCGACAGCGAAAGCTCGCCCATTGCGGCAAATTGCGACTGCGCTCTTTTTGC
>JAFYUY010000145.1 GCA_017549405.1 Clostridia bacterium
CATCAACATCTGCATCAGTTACGGCAACATTGTACTTAGTAACTTCGTAGCCCTTGTATTCGCCAAGCTTCACATCGGGACGTCTGATAAATTCAGCGGTGAGAACAACGCCTTCTTCAGCTTCAAAATCCACATCTGTCAAAGAGGGAGTTTCAACGGGAGTAAAACCTGTTTCCTTAATAGCAGCTTCCATTGTGTCGGGAAGGAGCTCATTGAGAGCATCTTCATAGAAAACACCCTTGCCGTAGAACTTTTCGATGATTCCGCGGGTAGCCTTACCCTTTCTGAAGCCGGGAACAGTGATCTTCTTTGCGTTCTTCTTGAAAACGCCTGCAACTGCTGCTTCAAAATCAGCTCTGTCGATTACAACTGTGAGCTGAACTTTGTTGGTTTCGGTTTCCTGAAAGTTTTTCAGATTCATTTTATGACCATTCCTTTCTCCGGAGAAAATATAAACCCTCTCCGAAAGCCTCGCACTGCGGTATATACCGCGCACTTCGGCATAATAAATAATTACAGAATTAATATGTAAAAGACGCGGCAGAATATAAATCGCCACATTCTTTATCCAGTATATTTTACTTGTTTTGAAAAATATGTCAAGTGCTTTTGGGTAAATTTTTGACAATTTCAACTATTGCAATAATTAACCCATATAAAAAACTCGTTTTTTTGTACAGTTTGCACTCCAAAAAACCTATTCAACGACCTGAGGAACAAACTCCACATAATCGCAGGAGATAAGATTCATCTTTATACCGATATATTCCTTATCAAGCTGCTCCTCTCGGACATTGTGAAGATGTCCGAAATATACCCTTGATATTTCGTAACGGTAAAGTATATCAAGTATATCAAGATTCATAAACTCACCGAATATAGGGGGGTAATGCAAAAACACTATCATCTCGTTTGAAGGATACTGCTCCTTCAGCCGAATTCCCTCTTTGAGTGAAAGCTCAAGCCGCTGCGCTTCACGTCGGATTATGCGTTCATCCTCACTTTTGACACCGAATTCGTTTACCCAGCCTCGGGTGCCGCATATTATTTTATCTTCAACTGCATACGCATTGTTAAAAAGGAACTCAATATTATCAAGCTTCTTTTCGGTTTTGAAGTTTGTGAGCTTGTTCATAGTCGCCCACCAGTAATCGTGGTTACCTTTGCCTATTATCTTTTTGCCGGGCAGATCGTTTATGAATTTGAGATCGGCATATGCTTCTTCAAAACTGCTCCCCCACGAAATGTCTCCCGGAATGACCACAGTATCGTTTTCACCCACGGTCTTTTTCCACTCCTCCGAAAGTTTTTCGGCGTGGTTATCCCACCGTCTTCCGAAAATATCCATTGGCTTGTCGGTGGTAAAAGAAAGATGGGGGTCTGAGATTGTATAAAGTATAAATATCTTCCTTTCAAGACATAATATCCGCATAAGGGGTTTTCAAGCAAAACTCAATATACATGTAAAGGAGTTTTTTATGAGTAAAAAAGGCGGTTTCTTTGACAATTCCATCATGGGTGCAGATGTGCCCGACCACATTAAGGGAATATCCTGCAATGTAAAAAACTGCATCTACCACGACGGTGACTCCTATTGCACCGCATCCCGCATAAGTGTGGGACCAAGCTTTGCAACGGCATGCACCGACACGGTATGCGCCACCTTTAAGGCAAAGAGCTTTTGATCACTTTGCCGAAACAAAGGATTCTGCAGCACCAAGGAGCTCGTCCTTGCTTCTGCCCACAGCACCCGTGAAGCGGACTTTCGCATCACGCAGAGCAGCAAGAGGGGCAGGTATATCGGTATTTGTAAGCTCAGAGAGTTCGTAAATGACTTCAAATCCTGCGTTTTCGGGTGTCTTGCCAAGGGAGCGGAGAACATCTGCCGCGAACTTATAGGGAGATGCGGTGGAGGCGGTAACTATTTTTACGTTTCTGCCCTGCTCCGCGTTTTCCTTTTCCGCAAGCTGTGCCGCATATACTGCGCACGCAGTATGGGGATCGATAAGATAATTGTAACCGTCGAAAATACCTTTGATCGTGCAGGCGGTGTTTTCTTCGGAGCAGTAATATGCGCTGAAGTTTTTCTTTATTTCAGCAAGAACATCGTCCTCGACGGTATACTTTCCGTTCTGAGAAAGCTCTTTCATATACTTGGTGCAGCGTTCGGGACCTGCGATTACATAAAGAAGTCTTTCGAGGTTTGAAGAAATGAGAATATCCATGGAAGGCGACATGGTCGTGTAGAAATTTCTGTTGCGGTCATAAACTCCCGTTCCGAGGAAGTCTGTGAGTATATTATTGCTGTTTGATGCACACACAAGTTTTCCCACAAAAAGACCCATGCGCTTTGCGATATACGCTGCAAAGATGTTTCCGAAGTTACCTGTGGGAACCACAATATCGATTTTCTCTCCGAGTTTTATATCACCGCTGTTCACAAGGTCGCAATATGCAGAGAAATAGTAAACTATCTGAGGTGCAAGACGCCCCCAGTTGATAGAGTTTGCACTGGAAAGGAACACACCCTGCGAATCAAGCTTTTGTGCAAAATCCTTATCCGAGAATATCATCTTAACACCTGTCTGCGCGTCATCAAAATTGCCGCGGATAGCACATACGTTAACGTTTTCACCGTCCTGGGAAGTCATCTGGAGCTTCTGCATTGCGGAAACTCCGTCTTCGGGATAGAACACTGTGATCTTTATGCCGTCCACATTTTTGTATCCTTCAAGAGCCGCCTTGCCCGTATCTCCCGAAGTTGCAACAAGGATATATGCGGTGCGCTTTTCGCCCGTCTTTTTAAGTGCCGCAGAAAGAAGTCTGGGCATTATCTGAAGAGCCATATCCTTGAAAGCGCATGTGGGACCATGCCAAAGCTCAAGAACACGGTGGGTATCACCGAGAAAAGAAACGGGAGCCGCGCCGCCGGGAAATTTTTCCGGGGAATATGCCGCATTCGCAAATTCCAAAAGTTCTTCTTTGGAGTAATCATCAAGAAACATGGAAAGAATCTTAGCCGCTCGCTCATTATAAGAAAGCGCACAAAGTCCGGATATTTCGTCCGCATTGACTGCGGGAAAACTTTCGGGCATGAAAAGTCCGCCATCTTCCGCAATTCCCTGCTTTATTGCCTGTGCTGCGCTTACGGGAGTTTTTCTTTGAGAGTCTCTTGTGCTGAAGTAATTCATTTTTTGACCTTCCTTTATATTTACCTTTTATTTTGCGGCATACGCTTTTTGAAAAATCTTTCGGCATTGCCGTAAAATATATCTTTTATTATATTTTCATTTACTCCGCGGTGTATCAGTCCGCGGTATATTTCATTTGCAAAACAAACCTGAGAGTAGCCTTCCACCCGTTCAAACCCGTCGCGGTCGCCTCCGAGGCACACACTTTTTTTACCTCCAAGGGAAAGCATATGAATAATATGCCCGCAAAGAGCATCAAAAAGCCCCTTTTTCGTCATATTTTCATATTCCGCGGTCACAAACGGCGGATAAAGATTTACCCCCACAAGACCACCGCAACGTATAAGGTCTGTGATCTGCCCATCTGTTAGATTTCGCGATGATCCACAGAGAGAATATGAATTTGAATGGGACGCAATAACGGGAGATTCTGCAACCTCCAACGTATCGTAAAAAGACTTTTGTGACATGTGCGAAACATCGGGTATGATCCCTAAACGTTCGCACTCGGTTATAACGCTTTTGCCGAATTCCGTAAGTCCGTAAGGTGTGTCGTGTGCACCGCCGATGTCATCGCATCCGCGCCACAACGGAGTAAAGACCCGCACACCGCAGTCATAAAGTACGGAAAGACGCAACGCATCTCCGCAAAGAAGATTCCCGCCCTCAACGGCAAGTATAAGCTTCACTTTTTCATCCGAGCAAAGCTCATCTTTGTATGTACAGATTCTGCACTGCGGGCAATTCACGGCAATATCCGACAAAAGATTTTGTTTTATACGGAAAAAATCCTCGTAATTCCGCTGTCCGCAGTTTTTACTGTCTGACCACACGGCATACACCGCAGCTGCAGTTTCAAAACTGCCAAGAGCACAGGGGGAACAATCAAGCTCGCAGCTTTGAGAATCAAGATTTTCGCGGTACATACGAAAAGGTGTGTCACTGTGGAGATCAAAAAACCTCATGGGACATCTCCCGATCAATTAATATCTATTGATTTTATATGGTTGATCTGTGTTTCTTGTGAATTTATATACACTTCAACCACGTCAAATCTCACACTGCGATCTTTCACCGCAAGGTCTTCCGCCTTTTCGTAAAGATATCTTTCGGCTGCGGTACACAGCCTTTGTATCTTTTTTGAATCCACCGCCTCCGCGGCATTCCCGCAATTTGCACCGTGACGTGTTTTCACTTCCGCAAAAACAACACAGTTTCCATGGGAAAGTATTATGTCAACCTCTCCCCCCCGCACTTTATAATTACGGGAGAGAACGGTATATCCCAAAGCCTCAAGATACGCACACGCAAGGTCCTCGCCTTGCCTGCCGAATTTCACCTTAGCTTTCGTATCGTTCATAAAACTTTTTAAGAAAGCTCATTCGGTGTTCGGGACACGGCCCGTATTTCTCTATGGCTTCATAATGTGCTTTTGTTCCGTAGCCCTTATGTTTTGCAAAACCGTATTCAGGATATTTTGCATCAAGGTATTCCATGCACCATCTGTCCCGCTCGGTTTTTGCAAGAATGGATGCCGCCGCAATAGACGGGCTTATACCGTCACCGCCCACAATAGCATGTGCCTCAACGGGGAATCCCCTCGATATATTGCCGTCAATAAGCGCCACATCAACGGGAACTGCAAGTCCCGCGATAGCACGTCGCATGGCAAGAAGAGATGCCTCAAGAATATTCATTTCTTCGATCTCAAAAACCTCGCTGTATGCAACACACCAGGAAACGGCAAGTTTTTTAATTTCTTCTGCCAGTATATCCCGCTTTTTTTCAGTAAGCTTTTTGGAATCATTAAGGGCAAGGATGTGCGGATTATCCCGCTCGCCATATGGCAATATCACCGCTGCAGCATACACTCTGCCCACAAGGGGACCTCTGCCCGCCTCGTCAACTCCGCAGACTGTGCACCCCTCGTATTTCAGCTCGTTTTCCCACAAAAGCGGTTTTTGTTCTTTCTTAACGGACATGATATTTCTCCGTATCTTATAATTATAAATGTTTTATGTGTTTAAATTAATAACATTCTGTTATAAATTCATGATAACGGGCAATATCATGGGCTTGCGTTTGGTCTTTGCGTAAAGGAAATCGGTAAGTTCATCCTTGACTTTCGCCTTTATGGCATTCCATTCCTTCATGTTTTTATCAAGGCATTTTTCCAAAGAGTCATGGGCGATGGTACGAACCTCATCCATAAGCTCTTCCGCCTCACGCACATAAACAAACCCACGGGAAACGATATCGGGTCCCGAAACTATCTCACCCGCATCAATATCCACCGCTGCAACCACAACGATAAGACCATCAAGCGCAAGATGGCGTCTGTCGCGAAGAACTATATTTCCGACATCTCCCACACCAAAGCCGTCTACCAGCACCTTGCCTGACGGAACAGAGCCTGTGACCTCTATCTTTTCTTCGGATATTTCGATAACCTTACCCGTTTCGGGGATGATGATGTGCGAAGGATCCTCGCCCACTTCCTTTGCAAGCTCATAGTGAGCCTTGAGATGCTTGTATTCACCGTGAATGGGAATAAAATAACGCGGACGTGTGAGCACGTGCATAAGCTTTAAGTCTTCCTGGCAGGCATGACCGGAAACGTGTACATCTGCAACTGCATCATTAAGCACCGTAACACCCTTTTTGAGAAGCTCGTTTATTATTTTCGTAACAAGCTTTTCGTTGCCGGGAATTGCGGTTGCAGAGATCACCACAAGGTCAGTTTCCGAAAGGGTCACTTTATCATGGTCGGAATATGCCATGCGGTAAAGGGCGCTCATCGGTTCACCCTGGCTGCCCGTGGTCACAAGAGTAACCTCCTCGGGCTTGTATTTTTTTATGTCGTTTATGTCAATAAGAACTCCTTTTGGGATATTCATATAACCGAGTCTTGTTGCCACATCAACAATATTAAGCATACTTCTGCCGGTAACAGCCACTTTTCTGCCGTAACGGTGCGAGCAGTCTATTATCTGCTGAACGCGGTGAACGTTTGACGAAAATGTTGCAATTATTATACGTTTGTTACAACCGCGGAAAATATTTTCAAGGGAAATACCAACCTTACGCTCGGACATGGTATAACCCGGACGCTCGGCATTTGTGGAATCGGAAAGAAGTGCAAGGACTCCCCGGTTTCCAAGCTCTCCGAATCTTGTAAGATCTATGGGACCACCCTGAATGGGTGTAAGATCCACTTTGAAGTCACCCGTGAATATAACAGTGCCCGCAGGACATGTTACCGCAATGGAGCATGCATCGGCAATGGAGTGGTTGACATGGATAAATTCCAGCGAAAACGCGCCTATCTTTATTGTATCTCCGGCATCAACGCAGCGCAGATCAGCCTGCTTTTCAAGACCGTGCTCCATAAGCTTGCCTTCAATTATGCCTACCGTAAGACGGGTGGCATATATTGGAACATTAAGCACACGCAAAACATACGGTATCGCACCGATGTGATCCTCATGACCGTGGGTTATAAGGATACCTCTCACACGGGAGGCGTTTTTTTCGAGATATGTGGTGTCGGGAATAACAAGGTCTATTCCCGGCATATCCTCATCCGGGAAGCCCAGACCGCAGTCAATAACGATTATGTCGTCGCCGTATTCCACCACAGTCATGTTTTTGCCTATTTCACCTATTCCGCCAAGGGGAATTATTTTTACTTTTTCGGTATTTACTTTCTTAGTGTTTTTTCTTGAACGTGCCAAATTAAACATTTCTCCTTTCGTATTCATACTGTATGTAAAAACTGCTATATATCATTGTTGCCGGAAAATGGAATTTATTTCATAAAAAAGCATTTATTTATGCTGTTTTTTTCAAACTGCGCACAACAAATAATGCCGACAAAAATTCCGTTTTTCTCCGTCGGGGCTTTGATCCATAAAACGGTATGGAGCCACAGGCGGATATTTTTCGGAATTTCCCCGGGAAACAACAATATGATCACGGACACTGTATGTTATATATATTATGCACTATTTTCATAAAATTGTCAAGTATTTATATAAAAGCATACAAACAGGGCAGGCAATTTTGGAAAAAAGCGGTTGACAATTCTCATTTTCCGTGCTATACTGTTTTTATTAATGAAGAAAAGGAAGACGGCAGGGTTATGACACACGGATTTTTTATCCCCAAAATGACCGACGGTATGATGTGCATGTGCCGCATGCGCACTTTTTGTATTGCCCGTTCCGCTTGACTTTATTATGAAATTTAATTAATGAATTTCAAAGCGGAAAGGACAGCCCTTCCGCTTTTTTGTTGGAGAAATAAAAATGATACAACTAAAGAATCTGACAAAGACCTTCCACACCCCGGCGGGTGACATATGCGCTCTGAAAAACATAGACCTTACTGTAAATGACGGTGAAATATTCGGCATAATCGGTCTTTCGGGTGCGGGAAAAAGCACCCTTGTGCGTTGCATAAATCTTCTGGAGCGCCCCACGGAAGGCTGCGTTATCATTGACGGCGAGGATATCACAAAAGTTCCTCAGAAGCGTCTTCTCGAAGTACGACGCAGCATCGGAATGATATTCCAGGGATTTAACCTTCTGGCACAAAGAAATGTTATCTCAAACATATGCTATCCTCTTGAGATCGCAGGGGTAAAAAAAGCAGAAGCACGTGCACGTGCCGCAGAACTGCTTGAGCTTGTGGGTCTTTCCGACCGTGCAAAGGCATATCCCGCACAGCTCTCGGGCGGACAAAAACAGCGCGTTGCCATAGCCCGTGCCCTTGCCACAAACCCAAAATATCTTTTGTGCGACGAAGCCACAAGCGCTCTTGACCCCAACACCACTCAGTCCATACTTTCTCTCTTGAAGCAGATAAACCGTGACATGGGTGTTACCATAATCGTCATCACCCATGAGATGAAAGTCATAGACAGCATTTGCGACAGAGTTGCCGTTATTGACAAGAGCATGATAGCCGAATGCGGAAAAGTGTCGGATGTTTTTGTAAACCCCAAGTCCGACATTGCGCGCGAGCTGATACTTCCCAAAACAAAGGTTACGGAAAGAGTGGAAGGCAAAAAAATGCTCCGCATAATCTTTGACGGAGAAGAATCCAAAATGCCTGTCATTTCAAACCTTGTCATCTCCAGCGGTGTTGCGGTAAACATAATGTTTGCCGACACCAAAGATATTGACGGCAAAGCCTACGGGCAAATGCTTTTGCAGATCCCCGACGGTGACAGATGTCTTGAACGTGTCGTAGCGTATCTCGACTCCATAAACCTTAAATATTCCGAGGAGGTGTGATAAATGTCCGATATGCTTATAAAGCTCTGGAACGAAGGCGTTCTTGTTCTTGGTATCTGGGAAACCATATACATGGTATTTATCTCCACAGCCATCGCGTATGTGCTGGGACTTCCCGTAGGCATTCTTCTGAGTGTGACCTCCGATGACGGCATATGCCCCATAAAGGCAGTAAACAAAGTTGTCGGCATTGCAGTAAACATTCTGCGAAGCATCCCATTTGTTATTCTCATGGTGGCGCTTCTTCCCGCCGCAAAGCTTTTTGTGGGCACCTCCATGGGCAACCGTGCCATGATATTCACCCTTGTGGTGGCAGCCGCACCTTACATTGCACGAATGGTGGAATCCTCCATAAAGGAAGTTGACAAAGGTGTGATTGAAGCGGCACAGGCCATGGGAACATCATCTTTCGGTATAATCCGCAAGGTGCTTATCCCGGAAGCTGCCCCCTCCCTTATCGTGGGAGCCGTTATTTCCACCGTTACCATCCTCGGCTATTCCGCCATGGCGGGAACCATAGCGGGCGGCGGTCTCGGAAAGATAGCCATAATCTTCGGTTATCAGCGTTCGGAATACGACATAATCTGGATATGTATGCTGCTGACCATTGTTATCGTTGAAATTATTCAGGAAGTCGGAATGAGGATTGCGCTCAAGACCGACAAACGAATAAAATAAAAAATCAATTATCTATATCATGAATCTCAAAAAACAATTTTAAAGGAGAAAAAACATGAAAAAGATCCTCGCTTTAGCTCTTGCTCTCACACTTTCCGCATCCGCTCTCGCATTTGCAGGCTGCGGTGAAAAGAAAACAGACGACAAGACAATTACCGTAGGCGCAAGCTCCACTCCCCACGCAGAGATCCTTGAGCAGGTAAAAGCTCCTCTTGCAGAACAGGGCTATACCCTCGATATCAAGGTTTTTGACGACTACGTACTCCCCAACACCGCACTCAACGACGGTGAGCTTGATGCAAACTACTTCCAGCACACACCTTACCTTGTAAGCTTTAACGAAAAGAACGGAACAAAGCTTGCTTCGGCAGCTCTTATCCACTACGAACCTTTCGGAATTTACGGCAATGCAGTAGCTTCTCTTGCAGATCTTGAAGAAGGCGCAACCATCCTTATCCCTGCAGACGACAGCAACGAGACCCGTGCACTTCTCCTTCTTGAACAGGAAGGCCTTATCGTTCTTCCCGAAGATGCAAGTGCGGCAGTTGGTGTTACAACCCTTGATATA
>JAFYUY010000146.1 GCA_017549405.1 Clostridia bacterium
AGTGGTGGCGATTGCGCCCCTTATTGTGCATCCAGGACTCTGAATAACCCTTTTCGTCACGTTCTGCGGTACCTCCGCAGCCTGTTCCGTCGGGGTCTCCGCCCTGGATCATAAATCCGCAGATAACACGGTGGAAGATGAGACCGTCATAAAACCCTGAATTTGCAAGCTTTTCAAAGTTTTCTACTGTGATGGGCGCTATCTCGGGATAAAGCTCGAGAGTCATTTTTTTGCCGTTTTCCATTTCGATGATTGCTGTTTTCATAAATTTTCTCCGTTCCGCATACCGCTTGCTGCGGCAGCTCAAAAAATTAAAAATTACAACGTAATTTCAACACTTAAATTATAACATCATCACCAATTATTGTAAAGATAAAAAAGCTAAAATTTTCATAAAAATTAAAAATGTGACTGCCATTACAGAGCCTGTTATGATCCGACATTTCAAGAATAAACGCATAGAGATGTCACATCCGTAAAAAACAGAACGTATCTGGAAGAATACGGAAATTCCGCCCGTGGCACATATTATGCACAGAACGATTTCGCGAATAGGAGCAAATAATGAAGTGAATGCATCCATAATTCCTGTGGCATCAAAAACACACGCAATTATGCGGGCGGCATTGTGTGGCATTCCCGCATGGATCGCGGTATGGGTGAAAAGGTCAGCAACAAGGGAAAAGAACATCGCAAAGCCCGAAAGATATGCAAAGTTTTTAACTGAACTTTTAATGCTCTCTGAAAGAGGGTGGTTTGGGGTGGTCGGGGTACATTTTATTCCTGACGGACATCTGAAAACATGGGCGCATATGACAGACGCCGTGATTTGCGAAAAGTAAAGCGCAATGCCTGCAGCAATGCTGCCGTATATTCCCGTACCGATGAATGTTATTAAGAACGCAGGACTTGCACCGTTTGATACGGCACATATAAATTCAGCCTGTTCTTTTGATATTTCGCGTTTTCGGTATTTTTCGGCACTTATGGATGCGGGCAGAGGATATCCGCAAAGACATCCGATGATAAACTGCGGCAAAAGCTCTGCGGATATGCCGAAAAACCGAGATGCGATATTTACAATGCGTCCGTTTTTCGGTGCAAAATTTCCTGCGAGCTGATTTGACAGTACCATCATTGGAAAAATGGCGGGTAAAAGAAGATTCAGGCATCGGTCTGCAGAACTTCTTACACTTTCTGCCGTAACTGACGGGAAGAATATCACACAGAGCGACATGATGATTAAAGTAAAAAGCCTTAAGGCTTCCGCCGTTTTTTTCCACATATTTCACTGTATCCCCAAATAATATTTAATATCAAATACAATATACGGTGAATATTATTGAAGAATTACAGCAAACGTAAAAATGAAAACAAAAAACAAAATGGGGCAGGGGCGGTATCTATACTTCGCGGATGTCCGTACATCCACATAACAGACGGCAGAGAGCTTACAGTGGAAGGGAATTGCAGGATACTTGAATATACGGATGAATTTTTGTGTGTACTGTGCGGAAAAAGAAGGATAACAGTAAGCGGGAGAGAACTATGCGTGCGTCTTATGGACGGATATGCCCTTGTGGTTTGCGGGATAATACATTCTGTTGGATTTGAGGGGTAAGCGTTATGATCGGAAAATTTATAGATTATCTGATTGGTAAGGGATATTTTGAAATTTCGGTAACGGGCAACAAGGATGTGCAGATATTGAATCTTCTTAAAGATCGCGGATTTTTTGACTGCAGAGTGACGGGCGAAAAGATACATCTATCCTGCAGCGGATCTGATATCAAGCGTATATCAGAGCTGCTGGATGGACACGGAGTTGAATATAAATACAGTGCAGAGGGCATTTTTTGGCTGGCAAAACGAGTCCTTTTGCGTCGGGGTGCCATTGCGGGCGCAGTTTTGTGTATTGCCATGCATTCATTTTTCAGCAATATGATATGGGAAATAGATATAATCGGAAACAGTACTGTTCCCGAGGGAGAAATACGTCGTACACTTGAGGGGCTCGGAGTTTACGAGGGGTGCCTGAAAGACAGTATAAATGTGAAAAAACTGTATCTTGACTATATGACTGCGGATGACAGAATATCCTTTGCACATCTTAACATGGACGGCACGACGGGCGTGTTTGAAGTGGCTGAACGCAAGCAGCCTCCGGAAAAAGAGCCTGACAAAAAAGAAGTGTGCAACATCGTGGCAAGGTGTGACGGGATAATATACCGTGCCGATGTTTACAGCGGAGGGTGTGAGGTGAGCGCAGGGGAGTCTGTGGTAAAAGGTCAGCTTTTGATATCATCATTTTTTGAATCAAGAGTATCGGGACATTTATTGAGACGTGCAAAAGGCACTGTATTTGCTCATACCGAACCTTGCTTTGAAATGATGATACCAAAGAAACGTGCAGTGAGGGGTGAGAGTAGGATTTGCGAAAAGCGGTATCTGAAATTGCTTGAAAACACCGTGGCGATCGACGGACTTTTGCCGCAGAAGACTTCGGGTCAGTATGAACGTCGGGTCGATGAGCAATCGCTAAAGCTTTTCGGAATAGTGGAATCGCCCGTAAAATACGTAAAGGCAAGCTATACTGCTTTTGATACAAAAACGGAATTTGTCGGAAAAGAACAGGCTCAGCTTATGTATAAAAAAGCTTTTGAGGAATGGAAAAGCGGGTTTTCAAAAAATGCCGAGATCGTGTCGGAAAAAACCGAAACGGAGGAAACGGATGAATATTTCCGCTTTTTTACCAAGCTCTCGTGCATAGAAAACATTGCTTTGGAAAAACCTTTTAAAATAAGCGAAACTTAATTGCAAAAGCACTTGAAAATGTTTGCTTAATATGGTAAAATATATAAGGAAAATTATGAGCGAAGGGACATTTTATGGCAGAAAAAGTTTTTGAAAATCTCACCCACGAAAAGATATCGGCAATATTCGGTTCATACGACAGCAATGCCGAAATAATCGAAGAAGAATGCGGAGTTTCGCTTTTTGCGGGTGATGGAAATATTAAAATAGCGTCTCCCGATGAAGCGTGCGTTGAAAAAGCATATGCGGTTATAGAAAGCCTTTCCATGCTTTTGAATACCGTTTCCGCTCTTACTGAGCAGAATGTGCGCTATGCAATATCTTCTGTCACTCCGTGCAACACCGATGAGCTTTCAAAGCTTGAGGGTGACTGTGTGTGCATTACAAGCCGCGGACGTCCCATAAAGGCAAAAACTATGGGTCAGCGCAAATATATCGAGGCGATCTCAAAGAATACGGTGGTCATGGGGATCGGTCCTGCAGGTACCGGAAAAACTTTTCTTGCAGTTGCTATGGCAGTAAATGCTTTGAGAAAGAAAGAGGTCAGCAGGATCGTGCTCACACGTCCCGCAGTTGAAGCGGGAGAAAAGCTTGGATTTTTGCCGGGAGATCTTCAGAATAAGATAGACCCGTATCTACGCCCGCTTCACGATGCGCTTTACGAAATGCTTGGTGCGGAAGGCTATGCACGCAACGTTGAAAAAGGAGCAATAGAGATCGCTCCGCTTGCGTATATGCGCGGAAGAACACTCGATGATTCCTTTATTATTCTCGACGAGGCTCAGAACACAACCCCCGAACAGATGAAAATGTTCCTTACACGTCTCGGTTTCGGTTCAAAAATCGTGGTAACGGGCGATATAACGCAGATAGACCTGCCCGACGGTCACCGCTCGGGTCTTATTGAGGCATCCAAGATACTGTCTGAGGTGGACGGTGTTTCGGTCCACAGACTCACCGACCGTGATATCGTGCGCCATGCGCTGGTACAGAAGATAATACTTGCTTACGACAAATACGAACAACAAAGAAAGGCAAAGGTTTTGGAAAATGAAAAACAGAATATACATCACGAATGATCAGTGTGCGGTTAAAATCACTGACGAGCACAAAAAGACCCTTAAAAAGGCAGTGAATGCAGCGCTCAGACATGAAAAGCTTGATTTCGGATGCGAGATTTCCGTTACCTTTACCGATAACGAAAAAATACATGCATTAAATAACACCTATCGTTCCAAGGACAGCGCCACCGATGTTTTGTCTTTCCCACTGTTCGAAAGAGATGAGCTTCCCGAAAGTCCGGACGCTGAGTATACCGCTATCGGTGATATAGTTATCTCCATGGAAAAAGCATATGAGCAGGCGGAAAATTTCGGACATTCAATATACCGTGAAATGGGCTTCCTTGCAGTTCATTCCATTCTTCATCTTCTTGGATATGATCACGAAACGGATGCGGAAGACGAAAGGTATATGAACGATACCTGCGAGGAAGTGCTTGCAAAAATAGGACTTACAAGGGATATGGATGCTTCCGTTTGCGACGGTGATGACGATGATATCCATATTATTGAAGAACAGCCGGACCGGGCAGAAACTGTCGCAAGAGAGGATATGCGTACGGGATTCATATGTATACTCGGCAGACCGAATGTCGGAAAGAGTACACTTATGAATGCTATCCTTGGCGAAAAGGTGGCGATCGTGTCCAAAAAGCCACAGACCACCCGTAACAGAATAACGGGTGTTTACACCCGCGGCAACGATCAGTTCGTATTTATCGACACCCCCGGTATCCACAAGCCGAAGAATAAGCTTGGCGAATATATGATGAAAGAGGCAGGGGACTCCGCCGTGGGTACCGATGCGGTCATATTCATTGTTGAACCTACCGAAAGACCGTCCAAGGTGGAAATTGACATTGCAAACCGCATAAATGCCATGAAGGTTCCTTGCGTTCTTGTTATAAACAAGGCAGATGCCTTTAAAAAGACAAGCATCCTTGTGACTATTGATAAATTCAAGGATCTTTGCGATTTCAGCTCTATAATCCCTATTTCTGCCCTTGAAAACGACGGTGTGGATATAGTTATAGACGAAATTACCCCGTTCCTCAAAAACGAACCCTGGTATTTTGAAGCCGATACCATTACCGATCAGCCCATACGTCAGATGGCATCGGAGATCATCCGCGAAAAACTGTTGCGCACCATGGATGACGAGATACCGCACGGTGTGGCAGTAGTTATTGAACAGTTTGAAGAAAAGAAAAATATCATAAATATCAGAGCTGAGCTTTACTGTGAAAAAGAAGCACACAAAAAGATAATCATAGGCAAAAACGGCGAAAACCTCAAAAAGGTAGCAACCTTTGCCCGTGAAGATATGGAAAAGCTTTTTGAGAAGAAAGTTTATCTTGATGTGTGGACAAAAGTGCGCGAAAACTGGCGCGACAGCACTCTGAATCTCAATCGTCTGGGCTTTAAAGAAGAAAAATAAAGGAATATTATAACAATGGACATATGCTGTGACGGAGTTGTTATCCGTGAGACCGCATACGGAGAAAGCGATAAAATACTTACCTTGCTCACGGACAAGCTCGGAAAAATAACGGTTTCGGCAAAAGGTGTGCGCTCCATTAAAAGCAAAAATTCCTCGGGAGTACAGCTTTTTGCAAATTCTTCATTCGAGCTTACCGAAAAAAACGGCAGATATACCCTTAAAACCGCCATATTGCAAAACAGTTTTTATGCTTTGCGCGATGACGTGACGCGTTTTGCACTGGGTTCTTACATCGTTGATGTGGCGGCAACGGTCTGCACCGAAAACAACGATGAAACCGAAATGCTAAGACTTGTGAAAAATTGCCTTTATGCCATTGCGGAATTTGACGAAGTTCCACTGTGGAAGATCAAGGCTGCATTTGAACTCAAATGCATGACGGCAAATGGATTTGCACCCGATCTTTCCTGTTGTGCGGAATGCGGGTGCGAGGCTGACGAAAATAAAGACGGTGTGCTGATGTTTTCGCCATACGACGGTGGATTTCTTTGCGAACGCTGTGCCGAGGGCAGGGAAGAAAAAGCCTTTGTGCCTGTAAGCTGTGCATCTCTTGAAGCCCTTGAATACATTATATCCTCACCGCAGAGCAAGATGCTCAGGTTTCCGGCTGATGACGAAAAAACAAAGAATGAGATATGTGCCATATGTGAAAGATATCTTATCTATCAGACAGCACGCAGATATGACACGCTGGCTTTTTATAAAAGCATATGTGCAATGTGAAATTACCTATACTAAGGAGAACAAAATATTATGCAGGTGGTAAACACCGAACAGGAAAGCGGAATACTTTCTTCGGGGAGCATAGATGAAATAACTTTTGAAGGATTCCGCAGGGCATTTTCGTCACTGGAATTCGACAAAATTATTGATATGCTGTGCGAATGCACGTCTGTGGAAGGAAGCAAAATTCTGCTCAGAGATCTGAAGCCCTCTGTTTCGGCTGAGAATATCAGATATATGTTAAAACAGACGACCGAGGCTAAACAAATGATGGCGTCCAAGGGCACACCGTCTTTTGGCGGAGTAAGAGATATTTCACGCTCACTTGAACGTTGTGAAAAAGGCGCACCCTTATCTATGGCAGAACTGCTGCATGTGGCGGGAGTGCTGCAGTCGGCTCGCAGTGTGGCAGAATACTTTGCGGGCTATAAGGGGGCGGAAGAATTTTGCCTGAACGATATTGCAAGAGCGATATCGCCCAACAAGTTCCTTGAGGAGCTTATCAACACTTCCATTATTTCGGAAGATCAGATGGCAGATAACGCATCTCCCGAGCTTTACGACATACGCCGAAAGATACGTTCTGCCTCCAACCGCATCCGTGAAAATCTTCAGAAGTACGTTTCGGGCGGCGGTTCGAGATTTTTGCAGGAAAACATCGTTACCACACGAAACGGCAGATTTGTAATTCCCGTAAAATCAGAATACAGAGGCGAGATAAAAGGTCTTGTGCACGACACCTCAGCCTCCGGCTCCACCCTTTTTGTGGAACCTATGAGTGTGGTGGAGGCGAATAATGAGATACGTGTGCTTCAGGCAAAAGAAGAAACGGAAATAGAACGTATTCTCTACCACATTTCATCGGAATGCTCACGTTTTTGCGGCTCGCTTCGCGCAAATTATGAAAATCTTTGCCTTCTCGCCTGCGTTTTTGCAAAGGCGGAGCTTTCGTTCCGGATGGAAGCGGTTGAACCGGTAATATCCGATAAACCTCATGCTGAACTCATTTCGGCACGTCATCCTTTACTTGATAAAGAAAAGGTTGTGCCTATAAATATTTATATTGGCAAAAAATACACAATGCTCGTCATAACCGGCCCCAACACGGGCGGTAAAACAGTAACTCTCAAGACACTTGGGCTTTTCGCCCTTATGGCGCAGTGCGGACTTCATATTCCGGCATCCGACGGTTCGACTCTTCCTGTTTTTGATTCGATTCTTGCGGACATCGGAGACGAACAGAGTATAGAGCAGTCGCTTTCCACATTTTCTGCCCATATGGTGAATATTGTATCCATCCTCAAAAAGATAACAGCAAGATCCCTTGTTTTGTTTGACGAGCTTGGTGCGGGAACGGATCCTCTTGAGGGCGCAGCCCTTGCGGAGGCGATACTTGAGACCGTGAGAAAAACAGGGTGCCTTTGTGCTGCCACAACGCATTATGCAGAGCTTAAGGCATATGCTCTTTCAACCGAGGGTGTATCTAATGCCTCTTGTGAATTTGATGTGGAAACACTTCGTCCCACTTACAGGCTTATGATAGGACTGCCCGGAAAATCCAATGCTTTTGCCATTGCGGAGCGTCTTGGAATACCGCAGGGGATCGTGGAATCCGCAAAAGAGAGCATGACCGGAGAAACACTCCGCTTTGAAATGCTTCTTGATGAGCTTGAAACTCAGAAATCCCACTACGAAATAGAAAAGCAAAAGGCAAAGAAAATGCGCGAGGAGCTTTCGGAAATGCACCGAAAGACGCGCGAGGAACGCGAACGCTTCAACAAACGGCTCGAGGCTGAAAACGAACGTGCCGAAAAGCAGGCAAGAGCACTTGTGGAGCAGGCAAGAGCATCGGCTGATTACATTTTCGCCGAGCTTGAGAAGGTGAAAAAGCAGCGCGACAGTGAAAAGCTTGCGGAAAGCCTTGCAAGCGCTCGTCAGAATGTCCGAGGAAAGCTCAGCGATGCGGGCAAAAAACTCGGCAATGTTCCTCAAAA
>JAFYUY010000017.1 GCA_017549405.1 Clostridia bacterium
AATAGGCAAGGATATTTTAAGATTCCATACCATTTACTGGCCCGTTATTCTTATGGCACTGGGACTTCCCATGCCTAAAAAGATATTTGGTCATCCGTGGTTGCTTGTGGGCATGGACAAAATAAGTAAATCACGCGGAAATGCCATTTATGCCGATGACCTTGCAGGTTTCTTCGGTACAGATGCTGTGCGTTATTATGTTCTTGCGGAAATGCCTTATCTTAATGACGGAAGTATCACTTACGAATCTTTCATTGCCCGTTACAACGCTGACCTTGCAAATACTCTGGGTAACCTTGTAAACCGCACGGTTGCCATGATAAATAAGTATTTCGGAGGAATCATTCCTTCTCCGTCCGAAAAGGATGATCATGATGACGACCTTATTGCTGTCATAGAAAACGGTGTAAAGGCAGTCAAGAATAATTTCGAAAGCTTCCATATTGCGGATGCAGCAGACGATATTATGACAGTACTCAGACGTCTTAACAAATATATTGATGAAACTACCCCCTGGGTGCTCGGCAAGGACGAAAGTAAGAAGGCACGACTTGAAACTGTAATGTATAATCTTTATGAAGGTATACGTATCTGCGCCACAATGCTTTATCCCTTTATGCCCGAATCTGCCGAAAAGATAATATGTCAGATAAACGATCCCGATAATATTGTTTGCAATATCAAGGAATGGGAAATCATTGAAAAGTTCGGCACTGCAGTTCCTGCAGGTGCAAAGGTCAATCCCAAGCCCGAACCTCTTTTTGCGAGAATTGACGAAGAAAAGAAGATGGCAGAAATAAATGCCGCAAACGAAGCAAAGAAAGCGGCTCAACCCAAGAAAACAGATGCGGACAAGAAAGAGGCCGAAGAATGCGAGCTTATCGGAATTGAAGATTTTGCCAAGGTAAAGCTTGTATGCGCAAAGGTTCTTTCCGCTGAACCCGTTGAAAAATCCGATAAGCTTCTTAAAATAAAGCTGTTTGACGGAGATGGAGAGAGACAGGTCGTTTCCGGTATCGCAAAGGCATATTCACCTGAGGAGTTAGTTGGTAAAAAAGTTATTCTCGTTGCCAATCTCAAACCTGCAAAGCTTCGCGGTGTTGAAAGTCACGGAATGCTTCTTGCTGCAGGTATAAAGAACCCGGACGGAAGTGAAGATATATGCGTAAACTTCCTTGACGACAGAATTCCCGAGGGTAGCATCATCAGATGATGGCGGATTACAGAATATTCGATTCCCACGCTCATTACGATGATGAAAAATTTGCGGGCGGGGAAATTGCGCTTCTCAACGAACTTCATGATAAAAACGGTGTTGCTGCAGTTCTTAATGCCGGTGCCGGTTTGCAAACAAGTTATTCATCAGCAAAGCTTGCGGAATGTCTTGATTTTGTGTATTTTGCTGCCGGCATACATCCCGAAAATGCACACACAGATTCTGTTGTGTCGGACTATATTGATAAAATAGCCGTGCTTGCACAGCACCCAAAATGCCGTGCCATAGGTGAGATCGGCCTTGACTATTATTACGGCAAGGAAACCGAAAAAATTCAAAAAGAAGTTTTTTCCTGCCAAATGGGACTTGCCGAAAAAATGCATCTTCCTGTAATTATTCATGACAGGGATGCCCATGCAGATTGCCTTGATATGATATCGGCTTTTCCGAATGTTACGGGTGTCTTTCACAGCTATTCGGGTTCTTTTGAAATGGCAAAGATCCTTCTGAAAAAAGGGTGGTATATCTCTTTTAACGGAATTCTGACCTTTAAAAACGCAAGAAAGACCGTTGAGGTGCTTGAAGCGATAAAGGACTACGAAAACGGCAGATATCTTTCAAATATTCTTGTTGAGACGGATGCACCGTATCTTGCTCCCGTTCCAATGCGCGGAAAGATAAACAATTCCGGAAATATAGTTTTTACTGCGCAGCGAGCGGGTGAGATACTTGGGATCTCAGCAGAAGAATTTTGTGATCTGACTTATAAAAACGCATGTGTCTTTTACGGCTTGGAGGAACTTTTATGATCAAACAAAGGGTTATGGTCGTAACGGGTGCGTCACGAGGAATAGGAGCTGAAATTGCACTTTGCGCTGCAAGGGAAGGGTACTTTGTTGTTGTAAATTACAATAATTCCGAGAGTGCGGCAATGGAGGTTTGTGATCGCATAAGAGCTTTTGGTGGAGAATGTTTAGCTGTTAGAGCAGACATTTCAAATAGCAGTGCCGTTGAGGAAATGTTCAGTTCCGTGTTCATGCATACGGGCAGGGTGGATGTTCTTGTAAACAATGCGGGCATTTCATCCTTTTCGCTGTTTACCGATATTTCGGAACAACTGTGGGATAAAACGTTCGATGTAAACGTAAAAGGCACCTTCCTTGTGTCAAAGGCTTTCATTCCCGCAATGGTGCGTGAAAAACGTGGTAAAATAATCAATATTTCGTCCGTATGGGGAATCACCGGGGCATCGTGTGAGGTTCATTACTCCGCTTCTAAGGCTGCAATAATCGGTATGACAAAAGCTCTGGCAAAGGAACTCGGCCCGTCAGGGATAACTGTCAACTGTGTGGCACCGGGTGTTGTAGATACAGAAATGAATAAGATGCTTTCGGATGAAGATATGAAGGCGCTGAAAGAAGAGACCCCGCTTGAACGTATCGGAACAGCGTATGAGATCGCAAAAACTGTAATGTTTTTGTCTTCTTCCGATGCGGATTTTATAACAGGTCAGGTAATAAGTCCCAATGGCGGATTTGTTATATAAGTATTTGTTAAGTTATTGTTATTACAATAAAATAATGTATTCTATATTTTGATAAGAGGTGAAAAAATGAAAAAGTGCTATGATATAGCAGCGTATGTATGGCCGTCATATACGGGTGATGAACCAAGAGCGAGGATTTTCTGGCCCGAGGGTTACGGTGAATGGCAGACGGTAAAAAGTGCCGAGAAAAAGACACCGGATCATGACTGGCCGCGCAAGCCCTTGTGGGGATATGTTAATGAAGCAGATCCTTATGTTATGGAAATGCAGATCGAGGCTGCAACAGACCACGGCGTTAACGTGTTTATTTATGACTGGTATTGGTATGACAACAGACCGTTCCTTGAGCAATGTCTGAATAACGGCTTCCTCGGTGCAAAGAACAACGGCAAAATGAAATTTATGCTCATGTGGGCAAACCATGATGCGTATGCCGTGTGGGATAAGCGCGTTGCAGGAACTATCGGTGATGCTGTTGTTTGGGAAGGCAAAGCAAACCGCGAACAGTTTGAAACAGTTGCAAAGCGTGTAACCGAAAAGTATTTTACCAAGGAAAACTATTACAAAATAGACGGAAAACCCGTTTTCATCATTTACGAAATCGATAATTTTGTTAACGGACTCGGCGGCGTTGAACAGGCACGCGATGCGCTTAACTGGTGGCGCGAGGAAGCAAAGAAGTACGGACTTCCCGGAGTGCACTTCCAGCTCACATGCCGTGGAAATCACACACTCAATCTTTCGGGTGTGGACGGTTCAAGCACAAAGATAGGTTCAAAGAAATTTGTTTCCGCTATCGGCTTTGATTCTACTACACACTATCAGATGATACACTTCACACCTGTTGAAGACAGAACTTTTGATGACATCGCAAACAGCGTCAAGGAAGAATGGAACAAAATGGAAGAGTATTACGGAGTGCCGTATTACCCCCATGTTTCTATCGGTTGGGATAACAATCCTCGCTTCAATTCCTACCGTCCTCAGGTTACCAAGGGAAATACACCCGAAAAAATCAAGGAGCTCCTTATTGATGCAAAGAAATATGCGGATGAGCATAATACCGTGCCGCTTATTACAATAAACAGCTGGAATGAGTGGACGGAAACAAGTTATCTTGAGCCGGATGACCTTTACGGTTACGGATACCTTGAAGCGATCAAAGAGGTATTTTGCGATAATAAATAATCCTACTAAATAGTTTATAGTAAGGAAAGGCGGAAAAATTATGAAAACTGCAAAAATTTTATCAGTTTTGCTTTCTGTTATTCTTATCTTAAGTTCTCTTCCTTTGAGTGTATCGGCAGCACAGGTTGTCGAAATTGACGGTGAAAGAACTGCTTTTATAAGCTCTTTCGGAAAGCTTGTTTATAACGGAAAGTCTTATGCTTCATACAAAACATTTGACGAAGCGTTGAATGCTTTGGGGGATCGCGGAGGACGAATCGTTATCTCCGGCGGTCTTAGAATTGAAAAATTCAACGACATTTCGGGTAGACAAAAACTAACGATCGTTGGTGTGGGTGCCAATGCCATGGGAAATCTCATCGATTTTTCAGGCAATCCCGAGGTTGCTTTGGGCGGAGACCTTGCGTTGGGAAATGTCAATATCAAAACCGATGAAAATGCATGCATTATTACTAATGGTTATGATTTTTCAACATTTGAGAATTTTGATACATATCACACCATTAAATATGTTGAATCAGGTGATCATATTGTGACGTATCTCAACCCGCCAAGCGTTGCAGTAGGTAACGCAACCGGCAATACCGCATTCAACCTTACTGCGGGAAAATATAACACCATTATAGCAGGAGCTGCAGACGGATACAGAGTTACTGCTGATACACTTGCACGTATAGAAGGCGGAGAAGTGTCTATTGCTGTTGCAGGAAACACGGGAAATGGTGTTACAGACGGAAATTCCAAGCTTGTTGTCGATGGGGGAAGTGTGTCCAAGGTCGTTGCGGGCTCTGAGGGTGGTACATTCAATGGCAACATAACAACCGAAATAAACGGCGGCAAGATTGATGAGCTTGTCATCGGTGCGGCATCCGGTGCTAAAGTTGACGGAAATGTTATTTTAGCTGTTAATGGTGGCGAAATATCTAAGTTTTCAGCTTTTGACGGTAAGATATCGGGTAACAAGATCGTTATCACACCTCCTGATGTTGATATTGAATTGCCTTCGGGTTTTGCGGATTATATTATTACGATCGACGGAGGCTTTGCTGAGCCTGTATTTGATGATAAAGCTCTTTCGGGGTTCCTTATTACTGATAAATTTGGTATTCCTGCAAAGGAAATCACACTTAACGGTTCAAAGACCTTGTCCGAAACTGCTGTATATAAGCTTAAAAACGGCAAAAATACAATTTCTGTCCCCGCTGTAATAACGCTTGCCCTCAATAAAAATGCCGATTATGTTGCGGGTTATGAGGATGGCTCTTTCCGTCCCCAGAACAACATGACAAAGGCTGAAGCTGTAACTCTTCTCACAAGGCTTCTTGTTGACGAAAACTACATAAAGGGTCATATCAAATCTGATTTTACAGACGTTGAAGACGGTGCATGGTACGAATCGTATATCGGTCTTTTTGAAAAGCTTGGATATCTTAAAATGCTTTCATTGGATTACGGACTTAAATTTGCTCCGAATGAGCTTATAACTCGTGGTGAGTTTACTCAGCTTATTTACGAAATCTCATCTTTTGCAACTGATGCTGCTTCGTTGAAGCTTAAGAGCTTTTCAGATGTTGCAAATAACAACGTATTTGCGCCTGCTGTAAACTTTGCGGTGTCAAACGGAATCGTTTCGGGCTATGAAGACGGTACTTTCCGACCCGCAAACAATATCACACGTGCAGAAGTTGTTACAATGGTAAACCGCATGCTTGGAAGAAATCCTAACGGAAATGCGGGAGAAAACAATTTTAACGATATTTCCGGTCATTGGGCGCAAGGTCAGATCCTTGCCGCGTGCAACGATGAAAATGTTTCATGGACTCAGAACAATGCGTCAAGCGCAAAGTATGTTCTCACCGGAACTACCACAAAGGATTATGTTGTCGGTCTTTACGAACAGAGTGCGACCCTTTCGGCAGATGCTATCCGTGAAGGTGTTGATATTATTTCCGAACAGGTAAAACAGAATATACTCAACGCTCCTGATACCATAGATACAACAGGTAAAAAGGTATATTACATATCCGAAAAGAATGGTAATGACGAAAACAACGGTCTTACTCCCGAAACCGCTTTCAAAACTATTGCGGCTCTTTCGAAGGCACGCCTTCTCAGAAATGCAGTTGTGCTGTTTGAGCGCGGAGGTATTTACCGAGGACAGCTCTTTGTTTCCAATAACATGAGTTACGGTGCAT
>JAFYUY010000147.1 GCA_017549405.1 Clostridia bacterium
AATGTTGGTGTAGTACAGGCGCAGCTCCGCCGGGGTGAACTTATAGTAGAAGGGAGTAACGGCGGAAACGGCGTCGTAGCCGAGATCCGCAGCATAATCGGCCAGTTCGTGTACATCGTCAAGGCAGATGCCGCCGTAGATTGCCGCTTCGGCAAGCGGAAGCCATACAGATCGGAATGCTTGCTCGTTCAGCTGCAATCTGCCGTCGCGAATCAATTCGCCGCCGTATGCTTTCATTCCCGCATAGGCATAGTTATAATAGTCGTTGATCTGCATGAAGTTCTGTCCGCCCGACCAATCATAATAGGCACGAACCGCCGAAAATACACCGTCAAAGGACGCAAGATCGTCAACGGTGATCCCGGTATCCTCGCCAAAGCGGCTGAACAGACTCTTGTTCAGAAACAACGCCTCGGTTGACTTTGCCACGGGAAGCATAAGAAGATGCTCGCCAAAATAGCCCTCTGCGAGAAATTCCGTGTGAAAAGCGGACAGTTCATCCTCTGTAAAATAATCATCCCACGGGAGAAGATTTTCCTCCCCGACGATCTCTGCCACTCTCGGATATGCGGTGAACAGATCGGGCATGGCTTCCGCGCCCGGCTCATTGTTTGCCGACGCATAAAGCGCCTTGTCGATGGCAGAGGAGCTTGTGACAGACACCACGTTGACCGTAATGCCGTACTCACTGCCGATAGAGCGGTTGAATTCATCAATGACGGTGTTCAGCGGAGATGTTGTCTGGCTTCCGTATACATGCCACATGGTAAGCGTGACCGGGTCAGATGGACTGGGCATCTGCTTTTGAGAACAGCCCGTCAACATCGTCATAAGGAGTGTAAGACCAAGGAGAAATGCGAGTGTTTTTTTCATATTGTCACCTTCCAGTATAATTTTCCTACCCGAATCCCCACCTTTTTTAAAAAATATTTCCTGTTTTTCTACCCTTTTTGGTCAAATCGGGTAGGGACAAAGGCGTGAAAATTCGTATAATTATAATTGCAAGAATACCGAAGGGGATATAGGCTTGCCGCAGTAGATCCGATTGCGAAAGGGGTATCCATTTAAGAACGAACACTGTTCCTTCTTAAAGTACTCTGTGAGCGCGCCAACGATGCACAGAGTCCGCCCCGCCCTTTTATTTATTATATTATATCATAAAATATTGATTTAATCAACAAAAAACGTGATTTTGTTAAGAAAAAGCCGTGTCGGACTCGGGAACGCAGACTCAATCGTCAGGCGGAACACAAGGCGGACACGGCAAAAATTTTCAGGAGGCAGAAAATGAAGAAAACACTATCATTCATCTTGTGCATGACAATGATCCTTGGTTTGTCATCTGTGGTATTTGCAGAGCACTATTCTGAATTTACCGATGTAAAACCCGATAGCTGGTATTACGAGGACGTTGATAATGCCGTAAGATTGGGTATTATCAACGGAAAGAGCGAAACAACCTTTGCTCCCGATGATAATCTTACTTATGCCGAAGCAATAAAGCTTGCTTCTTGTATGTATCAGCTTTACAAGGACGGAAGCGTATACCTTGTATCACAAGGAAATCCCTGGTATCAGGTTTATGTTGACTATGCCAAAGATCACGGAATAATAACAGAAAACTTTTTCTATACCGTCAGCAACATCAATGAAAAAGCCACAAGGGCAGGATATATGGAAATATTTGCAAACGCCCTTCCCGATGAAGCTCTTAAAGGTATAAACAACGTGCCTGACGGCTCGATTCCCGATGTTCCGATGGTTCACGAGAGCTCGATCGGCATATACAAGCTTTATCGCGCAGGAATTCTGACAGGTGTGGATGCAGAACACCACTGTAAACCCGAGGATAACATCAAAAGATGTGAGGTCGCGGCAATCATCACAAGAATGATGGACCAAACAAAGCGAGTTAAGTTCAGCATGGGAACGACCGCAGAGGAACAGAAACCTGAAGAGCCTCGTTTTGAAATCCCAAAGGATGCCGAAATCCTCCCTGAAGTTCCCGAAGAACCAAAGGTGGAAACCAAGGAAGAAACTCCCGATATGTACGAACCGTTTGAGATTTTGGTTCAGCCCGAAAAGATCGACTCGGCCGATGAAGGAGAAACGCTTACATATACAGTCAAGGTATCGGGCGGTAAATCGCCATATACATATTCTTGGGGTACAAGAGACAGATATAACGGATTTTGTGAATTTACCGAATCCGATTATGTAAAGGGCGCTAAAACTGATACACTTTCTCTTGTTTTTGATATTGACAACGCAACAACAAGTCAGTTCTACTGTAAGATTACAGATAGCCTCGGTCAGGAAGTAAAATCCGAATCAGTGACAATACCCGAAAAGGTATTTATCTTCAAGCCTGAGAACGTTACCAAATACAATTCCGGATATATCTTTGTCGGCAGAGTTGACAAAGGTGCTTTAAGAGTCGGCGAAACGGTATCAATGCATGCGCTGTCACACGGCATTGAGGTTTACGGCGTTGTTACGGGAATTGAAATGTTCAATAAACGCCTTGATGAAGCAAAACAGGGTGATTACTGCGGAATCCTGATAGAAGAGCCGAAGAATATCCCATATAATATGTGGGTGGTTGAAACTCTTGGGGTAAAATTAACGGAAAGAGTACAAGGTTTGGGCAATTATGGCTTCAAGGTTCCGATGAAGCTTACCTTCCAGTATGGCGGCATAAAAAATTTAGGTGAAACTGTCACAATGCGTATGCATGTAAAAGGAGGTACACCTCCCTATACATATGAATGGTATAAGTTCGAAAAAGACAATGAATATACAAAGATAGTAAATGATCATAAATACAACGTGATGGGAAGCGAAGTAAGGATCATCGTTGATGCTGACGAGTTTGAACAAAACATGTGGTATCGTTGCGATGTGACTGATGCAGCAGGAAATACTCAATATGATACCTGGTACGCTGCAGAGCCGGAAGCAACACCTTATCTTTCGCGGCAACCGAAAGATGTTTATGCGGATTACGGTGAAGAGGCTGTATTTAAAGTTCATACAAGATGCGCAACCGCAACATATCAGTGGTACATAAAAAACGACAACACAAACGGTTGGAAAAAAATCGAGCCTACCGACACATGGGCAAAGGGCGCTACAACATCAACCCTTAAAATACAGGTCGAGAAGTCTGATTTCATAAGTCACTGTGAATACAGATGTGATGTCAAAAACGGCTCCTATGGTGTGGTTTCAAATTCTGCAAAAATTCTTCCGAGGTCAATGTATATAACCGCCGATCCCGAAAACGTGGTCGGAAAACACGGCGAGAAGGTACAGTTCAAGGTGGTAGCCGAGGGCGGAAAAGCTCCTTACAGTTACCAGTGGGAGTTTACATATCCGAGCGAAATTCTTGACGGCGGATACCTCAATGTTTACAAAGACTATGAGTGGGCAGAGGGCGAAAACACCGACACTTTAACAGTACTTGTTGACGATAAAAAATGAATTCGGACTGCAAATTCCGTTGCACCGTAAAGGATGCTACCGGAAGAAAGCTGACAAGTAAAGAAGCTTACGTAATCATAACGGCCGATGCAAATGTAACCTTTGATGAAGGAAGACCCAAAGACGGTACAATAGTTATAATGCCATAACTATATTTAAAGAAAAGGGGTAAATAAAATGAAAAAAATATTATCAATCATCCTATCGGTGTGTGCTCTGCTCTCTATGACAACAACAGCCTTTGCGGCATACGGAGAACACGAACACAAGCTTATGAAAATGGCGAACATGAACAGTCACTATGAAGAATGTCAGGTATGCTTTGAGCTCTTTGATGTCGGCGAGCACACCTTCAAAGACGGCAAATGCACAGTTTGCGGACATCCCCAACTTATAAATCCTTTTGTTGATGTCCCCGAAGATGCATGGTATCACGATGAAGTTGTTGAAGCCGTCTACACAGGTATTATCAACGGTAAAACAGCAACCGAATTTATGCCCGATGACCTGCTTACATACGCCGAGGCTGTGAAATTGGCGGCTTGCATGAACCAGGTTTACACAGATGGTAAAGTTACGCTTACCTCCGGTGATCCTTGGTATCAGCCTTATGTTGATTATTGCAAAACCAATAATATAATCAAAAAGGATTATGACTATAACGCAAATGCTACAAGAGCAGGATACATCGAAATCTTTGCAGAGGCACTTCCGGATAGTGCATTTAGTGACATTAACAACATTCCTGACGGAAGTATCTTAGACGTTAA
>JAFYUY010000148.1 GCA_017549405.1 Clostridia bacterium
GCCATGCTTTTCACACCTCCTTACGGTTATTGCGACGAAGTAATACTTTGTAATTAACAAAGAATTCGCACCCTATTATGAAAAACAGAATTATACCTGTTATAACATCCGAAACACTTTCATTGAGTCTGAGGGCAGGGTCAGAAGCAATGGCGGAAGCTCCTCTGTCGAGGAACACTATGAGGAACGATGTAAACGGCATGATCAACGGATTGAATTTTGCAAGCCAGGAGACCATGATAGCGGTAAAGCCCATGCCGCCCGCAGTTGCAGCAGCAATGGTATAGTCACGCCCCGCCACAAGAAGCATTCCCGCAATTCCGCACACAGCACCCGAAATTATCATGGTACGCATGATGACCGCTCTTACGTTTATTCCGATATACTTTGCCGTGTTTTCGCTTTCGCCCACAACGGATATTTCGTATCCCTGCTTGCTGAAGCGAAGATACACATACATGAGTATGGTGAGAACAGCCACAATAAGAATGTTGAGAAGCTGCTTTTTGCCGAATATTATGGGCATATTACCAAATTTTATTCTGCCGAGAACGCCCGAACCCGTGGGGACCCATACAGCAATAAAGATCTTTACGATCTGCATAGCCACATAGTTCATCATAAGGGTGAAAAGCGTTTCATTGGTGTTAAAACGTGCCTTGAAATACGCAGGAATAAGTCCCCACAAAGCACCGCTTGCAATACATGCAACGGTCATTACGGGAATAAACACTACCATCGGAAGTCCTTCACCAAGATAGCGCATACACACAGCGGCACAAAGACCGCCGATGAGAGTCTGACCTTCTGCACCGATATTCCAGAATTTCATTTTGAATGCAGGAGTAACCGCAAGTGATACGCAAAGAAGCATCGCAAGATCCTGCAACGTTACCCAGGTCTTTCTTTCAGAGCCAAATGCGCCCTCAAACATCGTCTTATATATCTTAACGGGATTATACGGTGTGCCAAGCATGGATGTGAGCAAAACAAGGACTGCGGAACACACGATAAGTGCCAGAAGTATTGCACCAAGGCGAACACCGAGAGATGCATACCACGGCATGGCATCGCGCTTTACGATCTGAAAAAGGGGTTCACGGGTCTTATGCTGTTTTTCACGGTTGATAACCTTATCATTACTCATCGCCACGCACCTCCTGTTCAGATCTTGTCATAAGAAGACCTATTTCTTCTTTTGTAACACTGCGGGCATCTACGATTCCGCTTATTTTGCCCGCACAAAGAACCATTATTCTGTCGCACAGTTCAAGCAACACGTCAAGGTCCTCGCCCACAAAAATCACGGCAGTACCTATGCGCTTTTGCTCATTGAGCAGATTATAGATAGCATAAGCCGAATTTATATCGAGTCCGCGGACAGGATATGCCGCCATGAGAACTGTTGGCGACGATGCTATTTCACGTCCTACCAAAACCTTTTGAACATTACCACCAGAAAGTCTGCGCACAGGCGTGCGTGAATCCGGTGTGACCACTTGCAGACGCTCTATTATCTCATCGGCAAGCTTCTGCGGTGCTTTACGCTCCACAAACACGCTTTTACCCGACCGGTAGCTTCGGAGCATCATATTATCGACAATATCCATATTGCCCACAAGACCCATGCCAAGGCGGTCTTCCGGCACAAATGAAAGTCTCACGCCCATCTCACGTATCTGCAACGGGGTTTTATCGCGCAGATTTTCGGTTTTGTTTGTCTTGGGATCAAAATATGTGATCTTTCCGCTGTTAAGCTTCTGAAGTCCTGCGATAGCTTCCAAAAGCTCTCTTTGGCCACTTCCTGCAATACCTGCAATACCAAGTATTTCGCCCGAACGCGCAGTAAAAGATACATTACTAAGTACATTCACGCCTTCGCGGTTGATGCAATTTATATTTTCAATCACAAGTCTGTCAACCGGATCCTTGGGTTCGTCGCGGTCGATGTTGAGGGTTATTTTTTCCCCGACCATCATTTCTGTAAGACTTTTTTCGGTAGCATCTGAAGTGTTCACCGTTCCTATATATTCGCCCTTGCGAAGGACGGAAACTCTGTCCGAAAGGGACAATACCTCATGAAGCTTGTGAGTTATGATTATGATAGCCTTTCCGTCATCTCTCATTCGGCGCAGAATTTCAAACAGCGTTTGTGCCTCCTGAGGAGTAAGAACCGCTGTCGGTTCGTCGAGGATAAGTATATCCGCATCACGGTAAAGCACACGGATTATTTCAACAGTCTGCTTTTCGGAAACAGACATTTCGTAAATTTTCTTTTTGGGATCGAGAGCAAAACCATATTTGTTGCTTATCTCAGATACTCTCTTTTCTGCCTTTTTAAGATCAAAGCCCTCACTGTCTTTGAGTCCGAGGATTATATTTTCGGCGGCGGTAAAAACGTCTACCAGCTTAAAATGCTGGTGGATCATGCCGATCTTGTATTTAAATGCGTCTTTGGGAGAACGTATAACAACTTCCTGCCCGTCGACAAAAATCTGACCCTCGTCGGGAAAGTATATTCCCGAAATCATATTCATAAGTGTTGTTTTTCCGCTTCCGTTTTCACCGAGAATGGAAAGTATCTCGCCTTTTTTCACGGTAAGGCACACGTTTTTGTTTGCCACAACACTTCCGAAGGTTTTTGTAATATTCCGAAGTTCTATTGCCGGATGCTGATTCATAAAAGCCTCCTGATGATTTTTAAACTCAAAAAAGAACACAGGCGGGGCAGAGTGCCCCGCCTTGAGCTGGATTTTTTTAATTACTTGAGATTGATACCGTCGATATCGATGTCGAAGTAAGGAGCGGAACGGTATTCGGATTCGTGGAAGTAACCGTCTGCAATAACTTCTGTTTCGGGTGTGAATGTGCCGTCATCATCAACGTCAGCGATGTAAGAAGTAAGAGTTTCGCCGTCAACTGTGAATGTTGCGGTATCGAATACCTTGATTTCACCGGAAATGAGCTTTTCCTTAACTTCTTCAAGCTTTGCAGCTGTGCCTTCCGCAGCAACCTTTTCGTTGAAGCCGAGGATCTGTACGGATTCTTCCTTAAGACCGTAGCAGTAGTCCTGTTCGATAGCTGTGCCGTTTGCTACAGCAGTGATGATGTGTTCAAAGTAAGGAGCCCAGTTGATCTTGGAAGATACGAGAGCTGTGTTGGGACCCCAGATTGTTGTATCGAGGTTGTAAGCAACGTTGGGAACGCC
>JAFYUY010000149.1 GCA_017549405.1 Clostridia bacterium
CGACCCCCGCAAGGCTGACGAGAGATGACTGCTCGTCCCTGCCCGCGCGTGACAGCACCTGACATGCCACAGACACCAGGATGCCAACTCCCGCAATTTTTATGACCGTATTCACATCCACGTTACACCCTCCGTTTTTTGATTATATCAGTATTACAAAAACCGCCGCAGAACTTATTACTCCAAGTTTTCTGTAAAGCTCTGCCATGCTTTTTTGTTTAGGACTTTTTTCCGAGATCAGAAATCCGTAAACCGAAGCATATTTTTCACACATTGCCGCACAATCACCGTATGTCGGGCACCTCGAAAATGCACAGGCAAATTCACAGAGAATATCAGCCTCGCGAGCACTCAGTCCCATGCGCTCACCGCTCCCATTTTCCTTTAATATGCATAACGCTTTCACTCCGTGATCCCGCAGTTCTTTTTGAAAACCGCACCTTTCAAGTTCTTTATCCGAAAAATTTTCAAGTATTCTTTCGGGCGGAATACGGGCATTTACCATATTTTTTATATAATTCAGAAGCGACAAAAAAGCTTCGCGGCACCTGATTTTTTTCATTTCCGCATTTTCCAGCAGAAGTCCGCCTACAAGAACCGCGCACGACACAAAAGCCGCTCCGAAAAATCTCAACATGGCACTTTCTCCCGCAATGCACCGACATCGCAAGGTCTGCGTATCGTGCATCTTCTTTCACCGCGTCCTGAATAAAGTTCGCACACCGTTGAAAAAACGCCTTTTTCAAAAAGGCTCCTCACACCATTTTTGCTCAAAGCATCTTCAAAAGAAACGCCGTGGCAGGATGCGGCAAAGATCACCCCTTTGCTTGCAACATCAATGAGTTTTTCCGTATCAGAAGGAGATATTTCATCGCAGATTATGTATTCCGGTGCCATGCTTCTTGTCAGAAGCTCTGCAGCATAGGCTTTAGGAAAAAAAGACACAACGTCACAAATGCCGTCACAAAACACATGAGGAATAAATAATTCTCCGCGTTCATCGGCTATCGCGACCCGTGCAGTGCAAAATGCTCCACCATTGTAAAACCCCGACGATAAAGCGGCGGCATAACTTCTGAGGAAAGTGGTCTTTCCCATCCCCGGAGGCGATATAACAAGAACACCTCCCACATATGCGTTGCCGCGTGTTTCCACAAGCTTTAAAAGGCTGTCCGCCGCATTCTTTACGTGATGCGGAACGCGTATGTTTACTGAAGTGTATGCCGAAAACCCCGTTGGTATTCCGCCATTTATAACGCCCGTTCCGCATATTCCAACCCGTATTCCGTTTACCGATATAAACCCCTTTGATATCTCATCCGCACGCGAATATACCGCACCGCCGCAAAGCTTAAGGACTGTTTCCTCAAGTTCAAATGAGGATATTTTCAATGGTTCGCTCACATTTCGGGCATACTTTCCGTCTTTTGAAATTATAAGGTTTTCGTTACCAAAAGTGAGTGACTGATATCCGCACGCCCGCAGATGTATTTCGTTAAGCTTTTCCCATTTGCCGCTTTGCCACACACTTCTCACAGCATCTGCCGCAACACGCGGCAGACACTCAAGAACACTTTCAAATTCTTTGTATTTCATATCTTATCCCATTTGCTGATTCGAAATATAATTATAAAGCTCCACTATTCTGTACCATGTGGCGGAATCCACCACTCCAGTATCGGAAAACAAATAAAGCCGCTGAAACTCCGCCACGGCATTGCGTGTCTGACTTCCGAAAACACCGTCTTCGGAAAGTCTCGGAATATCCCCGTAATATACGGAAATGGCATTGAGGTATCTCTGCAAAAGTCTTACGTTTTCCCCGCTGTCACCCTGCTGAAGTATTCCCGGGAATGTCTGCCCTTCTCCAACAGGAAGAACAGTCTTCTGTATCGCCTCAAACACACCGTAAAGGGTATACCATGTTTGCTCGGTCGTTGTTCCCGTAAGCTCAAGGCCGAATGCCTGCTGAAATGACAAAAGCGAAACATAAGTACCGTTTCCGAATATGCCGTCCACCGTAAGAGGCTGAACATTATTGTAAAACACACTTATATATTCGAGAAGATACTGCAATACCCGCACATCATCTCCCGAAGACCCTCGCCCCAGAACAACGGATGCATCTATAACGCGGAAATCACTGCTTTGTCCCTCACTCGTCAGCTCCCCCAGGCGCTTCACGGAAACGTAAACAAGAGAAGCCTTGTACCAGGTAGCCTTACCCACCACCCCATCAACCGCAAGGTTGAATATGTCCTGAAACTGACGTACGGAAGAATCCGTTCCGCTCCCGAACACACCGTTGGTACTTATGATGAACGGTATCCTCGGATAATCGTTCCGTATTCTGTTGAGCTGCCGCTGGATAACAGCCACATCGTCCCCAACAGACCCCAATGAAAGCGGTATTCCGCCGTATGTGGATTCAATGCCGCGTATGTTATCCGTTGTTACAAGCTCAATGTTTTCTCCGTAATAATACCTAAGTATTGCTATTGGAGAATACCCCTGATTTGCAAGTTCAAACGAGCCCCACTGTGTCATTCCGCTGCAATTCGTCTGAATCCCGTCGCAATATGTGGCAAAAAGGGGTTCTTCAAATCCCGTGCGGCGGATATATGTGTTGAATATTTCATCCACTATACGTTCTATATTGTCATAAATATTTCTGCCATTCACAAAAGCCTGGTCAAAAGCCGTGCTGTTGGTTATCTGAAACGGGAAACCGCGGCTTGGATACCACTCGGTATATATTCTGTTGAGCGCAATTGATATCTGTGCATAAATATTTGCACGAATGGCACTTTCGGGCCACGTGGGAAATATTTCACTGGATGCCACATTCTTTATATAATCCTGGAAAGTTACGGTAACGTTTTCTGCACTTTCCGAAGGTCTGCCAAGGTGCACTGTAATGTTTTCGGGCACATACACCTCCTCGGCAACAAACGGTCTTACCGCATCATCTTCAGAACCTTCTGCGTTTTCTCTTTTCCCGCCCGCCTCGGGAGCGGGAATTGTATAAACAAAGGTGTAATTTCCGTTCACCACATAAGTCACACTTCCGTTATTGACAAGCTCTGCAACATAAGGTTCAAGGTTTACAGGCAAAATGCTTTCTCTTTTTGGAAATATCTGCACACCGAGAAACAAAGCGCCGAAATACCCGCTTTTTTCAACGTAAACATCCGCAATCGAGTACGGGGTATTCCCGCCCTCGGTAAAAGAAGCATCAATATCAGGAGTTTCTATCACCATCTGCGGTGTTTTTCCCACCGCATCAGTAGCATAATCATCCGTAAATCTTCCGTTTTGTATATCCGCAAGCGCAACGCTTGAATCATATGTTCCGTCTGCTCTGTACTTTCTCACAAAAACCTCGACATGTGCACCGAGTATCGGCATTGCAACGCCTCCGCCCGTAACACTTATCACCAAATATCCCCGATCCAAAAAATCACCTCCGATATCATTATCAGTGTAAATATATGAGCGCATATTTTTTTATATGTCTGTCTTTTTGTGACACTCTTCGCACATTGCGCGTGCCATAATATAAACAGTGATCTTATCTACGGGAATGATTTTTTTGACAGTTTACCTTGACATTTACTTTGCCGTGAATGCGTGCGCCGATCTGCTTATATGCTGTATCACTGCGAAAGTTCTTCATTTCAAATGTACATTTCAAAGGCTTACCGCGGCATCCCTTTTGGGAGCTTTAATATCAGTTGCAGACCTTTTTGTACGAAATGCGCTTTTAAATGTACTTCTTGGAATATGCACCCCTGCTCTTATCATCCTTTCGGCATTCGGGAAAACAACACCCCAAAACTTTATGAAAGCATACATTGTAATAATGGGGTGTTCCTTTTCATCGGGAGGGATATTTTTTGCCGCCAAAGCCTTGCTTGAAAGGATACCGCATCCGTCCGTGATATTTGCGGCAAGCTTTGCCGTTTTCTTCTTTTGCTTTTACTTTTTTGATGTTTTTTGTTTTTCTTCAGAGATCGAATATGTGGATATATCGGTGGAAAACGGAAAGCAAACAAAAATGCTGCGCTTACTTTGCGACAGCGGGTGCCTTGTACGGGAACCCATCGGTGGACTTCCCGTGATACTTCTTTCACCGCAAGCATTCGACAGCATCTTTCCGCACACTTCCGACTTACATCAGACAGTTCGTTTGAAGACACGGGCAGTACCCGTCAAGACCGCTGCAGGAAGCAGCGTTATCCGCGCCGTTATGCCTCAGTCTCTTTTTTACATACACCACGGGAAAAAGATCCCTTGCAACGCTATGCTCGGCAGAAGCAATAACGAAAGCTTTGCAGGGCATGACGGTATATTTCCAAAATCGCTAATCTGATGAAATTTACAAGGAGGACATATATGAAAAACAGCAAAACGACTTTAAAATCCCGAATACTCAAGTTCATCTTCTTTTTTTCAAAAAAAGATGTTAATTACGTCAACGGTCCCGACACTCTTCCACCACCTTTTTCCGCAGAAGAAGAAGCGGAAATACTGTCTATGCTGGGGCAAAGCGAGCAAAAAGACAGTGAGATACGCACGCTTCTCGTAGAGAAGAATCTGCGGCTTGTGGTATACATAGCAAAGAAATTCGAAAATACAAAAATAGGAGTGGAAGATCTCGTATCAATCGGAACCATAGGTCTTATGAAAGCCATAAACACTTTCAATCCTCAGAAAAACATAAAACTCGCCACATACGCATCAAGATGCATAGAAAACGAGATCCTAATGTACCTAAGAAGAAGCAACAGGATAAAAGGCGAAGTGTCTTTGGATGAGCCGCTCAACATCGACTGGGAC
>JAFYUY010000150.1 GCA_017549405.1 Clostridia bacterium
CCGCGGAGTAATATCCATATCCAAAGCCGTGGGTTATAATAAGGGTGTTGTGCGTGCGAAATTTGCTTTCGTTTCAATGATTATCTTTTATGCGGCACAGATATGCCTTGCAGTGCTTCCCACCCTTTCTGCCGTGCTGTCATTACCCGTGCTGATATTTCAGCTTTTATGGATGATGATAAACCTTATACTGCTTTACGGCTGCTATGCAATGATAGTAACGGGAGAAATGCTTGAAAAGGAAGAGAAGAAATATAACGAATATCTCGAGAAGCACCGCCCCCGCGGAAAAACAGCGGATCCAAAAATCAAAAAGACGGCAACTCCCGTCGGCACTTCTTCCGCAAGATTCAAAGCCA
Source organism: Clostridia bacterium (assembly GCA_017549405.1). Lineage (GTDB taxonomy): Bacteria > Bacillota > Clostridia > Oscillospirales > CAG-382 > UMGS1052. The sequence goes on from JAFYUY010000150.1 coordinate 360, forward strand.
CACCGGGCAAAAAAACCAATAAGCAATAACATACGTGAAAGGTAGGAATTATATGGGTTTCAGACTGATATTTGCGGGACTTATATTCTTTTTCAATCCCTGCATAAACATTTTTGATATACTGCCGGATTTTATTGGTTGCATTCTCATATCGGCAGGGCTTCTTCGTCTTGCGGACGTTGAGGATAGGTTTTACTCAGCCCGCAGGATCGTGAACCGCATGATCCCTATATATATATTGAAGCTTTTTCTGTCGGTCTGCCTTACGGTAAGCTGGAAAAGCGGACTTCTCCCCTTCACTTTCATCTATTCTGTGGGCGAGATCATCCTCAATGTGTTACTGTTTGCAAACCTTTACGGCGGCATAGAATACATGGCAAATCTGCATGACGGAGAAAAGCATCTGTCAGCAGCTTCTTCTGTGTGTAAAATGACCGTGGCTTTCAGCGTTGTCAAAAACATCCTTGCGTTTATACCCGAAGCCTTTGCGCTTGAGAAATCTCCCGAATATGATTTTTCTTACAACGCCCGTCAGCCCCAGACCCTTGCCATGGCAAAGCCATACGTGATCGTGTTTTTCACTCTAGCCGTGCTTATATTCGGCATATATACTCTTTATCACAATGCAAAATTCTTCTCGTCGCTTTCAAAAGATACTAATTTCGTAGGAATTCTTTCGGGCATATATAAAGAACGCATTCTTAACAACCGTGATGTGCTTGATCGCAGAAGATTTTCCTCATATTTTATCCTTATGACGGTATCCTGCGTTTTGCTGTGTGACCTTGTCATAGATGCAGTTAACTTTATTCCCAACATCCTTGCATACGCTTTAATGCTTGTTGCCGCTTTAAGACTGTGCGGCAAAAGCTATGCGCCAAAGTTTGCTCCTGCCACCATTATCCTCGGTGTGTTTTCTGTTATAACCGCAGCGTTCAGAAGTGTGTGCGACAGCGGAGTAAATTACCGCATGGGTTACGAATCATACATGGCGCAGCAAAGTTTGCTTGTGGATAGCGGAAAGGCAATTTACATCGGCGGTATTCTTGCGCTTGCAGAGGGTCTGATGTTTGCGATTTTCGTGTTCATCATATGCAGATCTGCAAGCAAAGAGTTTTCTCAAATAACGGGCGAAGCCTTGCCTGTATCCACGCCCGTCGTCGCAGCTTCGGTATTCGGAATATGCTCTGTCTTCTCGGTGGTAACTCCATACATCAAAACCATGTATTATAATATGTATATAAACGATACGCTTATCGGAATTCCGTATAAAGAGCTTTCGGACACTTGGGAGCTTGCCCAGGGATGGTCTAATATTGCACGCTTTATATCGGTTGTATTGCTTATAAGCTGTTTTATAAAAATGCGCAGAAAGGCGGATCTTTACCTGAGATCCGAAAACATAGATAATGAGTATGAATAAAACCGTTCGGCTGTATGATGCAGACGCATACACACGGGAATTTTCTGCAAAAGTATTGAGTTGTGAGCCTCGGGGCGACAGCAGATATGATATTATAACGGATGCCACCGCTTTTTTCCCCGAGGAGGGCGGTCAGTGTTGCGACAAAGGAATCCTTGGCAATGCAAAAGTGCTTCACGTTGCAATACGTGAGGGAGTGATATTCCATACAACGGACATTCCGCTTACTGCAGGTGAAAAAGTAAACGGAAAAATCGACTTTGCACTGCGTTACCGCAATATGCAGAATCATTCGGGCGAGCATATCGTTTCGGGTCTTATACACAAGATGTACGGACTGACAAATGTAGGCTTTCACTTGGGTTCCCATGATATGACGATGGACTACAACGGGGTTCTGTCCGATGAGCAGCTATGCGAGATCGAGGATGCGGCAAACTTCGCTATATATGAAAATCTCGAAATCATAGCGAAATACCCTGAAAAGACGGAGCTCGACACATTGCAATACAGAAGCAAGCTTGACATATCAGACGGAGTGCGCATCGTGACCATTCCCGGTTATGATATTTGCGCTTGCTGTGCTCCTCACGTGGCACGCACGGGCGAGATCGGCATGATAAAGTTTGTTGAAGTCGAAAAATACAAGGGCGGCATACGCATCCATGCCCACTGCGGCTCAGATGCCCTTGCCGATTACCGGGAAAAGAACCGCACCGCAGGCGAGCTTTCGGCACTGCTTTCCGTAAAGAAACACGAGATCGCTGATGCGGTCCAACGCCTGCTTTCCGAAAACTTAAAGCTCAAGGCGGAAAACGCAGAGATGACCACACGATACTGCAAGTCAGTTGCCGGATCCTTGGCACCAAGCGATAATATCATATGCATTTTTGAAAAAGGTGTGGGTTCCCCGGGTCTTCGCACTATCGCCAACGGCTTAGTCACAAAATGTCCTGCCGTTATAGCCCTTGACGAAAAGCAGACAGGTGAATATTCATTCATACTTGCCTCCTCCGACGGTATGGCAAAGACGATACTTTGTGCTCTGGCTGCAAAGTTTGACACAAAGGGCGGCGGAAGTGACAAAATGGTTCAGGGAACAATGAAAGGAACCGAATGTGATATATCCGCCTTCCTCAAAGCATATAAAATTAATATGAATTAAACCGTGAAGAGAGTTTGATATGCAAAATTCCGTAATTCGTTTTATTAAAACAAATGCCGTTTTTATCATCGCAGTTATTGCGGCAACCATCACGTGCTTTATTATACCGCCCGACGGGCAATACATCGGATATTTTGACTTTAAAACGCTGACATGCCTTTTCTGCACCCTTGCCGTGGTATGTGCGCTTAAAAACGTAAGGTTTTTTTACATTCTTGCGCAGATGATCGTCCGTAAATTCAAGACGACAAGACGAAGCATTCTTGCCCTTGTTTACATAACCTTTATCGGCTCCATGCTCATTGCCAACGATATGGCGCTTCTGACGTTTTTACCGCTTGGATATCTGATACTTACCACCACGGGTCAGGAAAAGCATATGGCGGTCACGTTCATTCTGCAGAATATTGCTGCAAATCTTGGCGGAATGCTGACCCCTTTTGGAAATCCTCAGAACCTTTATCTTTATACTAAGTTCAATATCCCCACCGGTGAATTTATGGGCATTATGCTGCCACCGTTTTTGCTCGCAATAGCTCTCATTACGCTGTGCTGCATGTTCATAAAGTCTGAACCGCTGGAATTTTGCGGAGAATCATATAAAATCGATAGGAAAAAGACACCGCTGTATCTCGCTCTGTTTGTTTTCTCTATAATAATCGTGTTCCGACTGGTTCCGTATCAGCTCGGACTGATAATTATTCCGTTGTTTCTTTTGTTTTCCGACAGAAGAGCACTGCTTCAGGTAGATTACGGTCTGCTCGGAACCTTTGCCGCTTTCTTTGTGTTTGCGGGAAATATGGCACGCATTGATGTAGTGCGCAATTTTTTCTGTGCTTTGCTTGAGAAAAACACATTGATCTTCTCGGTTCTCTCCTGCCAGGTGATAAGCAATGTGCCATCGGCGGTACTGCTTTCACAATTCACGGAAAACTACCGTGATCTGCTACTCGGTGTGAATATCGGCGGTGCCGGCACGCTCATTGCGTCCCTTGCAAGTCTTATTACCTTCCGCGAATATATTAAAAGCAATCCGTCCGAAGGCTTATATTACATAGGACTTTTCTCTGCCTTCAACTTCGGATTTGTTATAATCCTTTCCGCTTTCATGCTGATGATTTAAAATCATACTTTATTGATAGGAGTTTTATGAAAAATAAGACCAATGCCATGCGCATGCTTGAGATGGCGCATATAGAATACACACCGCTTGAATATGAGGTGGACGAAAACGACCTTTCGGGAATGCATATTGCACATCAGCTCAACATGGATCCCGACATGATGTTTAAAACCATTGCCGCACGAGGCGAAAAGCGAGGGATTCTTGTTTTTTGCATTCCCGTTTCGTGTGAGATAGACCTTAAAAAAGCAGCAACTGCCGCGGGCGATAAACGAGTGGAGCTTTTGCCCGTAAAAGAATTGCTCGGTATTACCGGCTATATCCGCGGTGGATGTTCGCCCATTGGAATGAAAAAGAAGTTTCCCACTTTTATAGACGAGACCTGCACGCTCTTTGATAAGATCACGGTCAGCGCAGGTGTGCGCGGATGTCAGCTGCTTCTTGATTCCGCAAAGTTGTGTGAGTTTTTGCAGGCGGAAATTTGTGATCTCACATCAGAATAACTTCTTAGTTTATAATTGCGATTCAAAACATACCGGTTTGGAGGTGTTTGCGTGGCTAAACTTGAAAGATATCTCAAAGGAGATTTTTATAACATTCTTCACACCATCCACGAAGGGATAATGGGCGGAAGCATCTCTGCTACTTTTGAAGAAGAAAGTCACTTTGACTTAAAAAACGGAGTACAGGTAGTGACTCGGGTATATGAGCGTTACAGTTACCTTGGCGGAAACCGTGTAAGTCTTACCGTTACCCTTGCAAAAGACGTTGACAAGATACATCTTTCTGCCATAACCTCGGGCGGAAGTCAGGCTGTTTTTTTCAAGATAAACACTTTTGGCGAATCGGCATTCCTTGACAAGATATCGCAGATTGTTGACAGCTTCGAGCAGTACCTAACGTGAATAATATGCAATTTTGCATAAAAATATGCATATTCCATGCATAAAACAGCCTTTATGCATGGAATATCAAAAACTTTGTAAATATTGGGATTATTTTGCAAAAAACCCTTGACAAACCTTTCAAATCCGTGTATAATTATGCACGTTAAATGAATAAGCACCGAATAATCGGTGCAAGACTGATAAGGAGAAGAAAAATGGATAAGAAAAACATAAAGAAAGTAGTCCTCGCATATTCCGGAGGACTTGACACATCCATCATCATTCCGTGGCTCAAGGAAAACTACAACAACCCCGAGATCATCGCCGTTTCCGGTAACGTTGGTCAGGCAGACGAGCTTGACGGTCTTGAAGAAAAGGCAATCAAGACCGGCGCATCCAAGATCTATATCGAAGACCTCACCGAAGATTTCGTAAACGACATCGTTGTCCCCTCCGTTAAGGCCGGCGCTGTTTACGAAGATTATCTTCTCGGTACCGCGCTTGCACGCCCCATCATCGGCAAGCGTCTTGCAGAGATCGCCATTAAAGAAGGCGCAGATGCCATCTGCCACGGCTGCACAGGTAAGGGTAACGACCAGGTTCGTTTTGAGCTTGCCATCCAGGCTTTCGCCCCCGGTATGCCGATAATCGCTCCCTGGCGTGAGTGGGATATCAAATCCCGTGATGAGGAGATCGACTACGCTGAAGCACACAATGTTCCCCTTAAGATAAACCGCGAAACAAACTATTCCAAGGATAAGAACATGTGGCACCTTTCCCACGAGGGTATGGACCTTGAGGATACAGGCAACGAGCCGATGTATGAAAAAGAAGGCTTCCTTGAAATGGGCGTTTCTCCCATTCAGGCTCCCGATACTCCCGAGTATGTTACTCTTGATTTCGTAAAGGGTGTTCCCGTGGCTGTTAACGGCGAAAAGATGAGCGCAAAGAACATCATCCTCAAGCTCAACGAGATCGGCGGCAGAAACGGTGTTGGTATCATAGATATCGTTGAAAACAGACTTGTGGGCATGAAGTGCCGCGGTGTTTATGAAACTCCCGGCGGTTCCATCCTCTATTTCGCTCACAACTACCTTGAGACCATCTGTCTTGACAAAATGACTTACCACAAGAAGCAGGAGCTTGCTCTTACATTTGCAGAGCTTGTTTACAACGCTCAGTGGTACACACCTCTGCGCGAGGCACTTTCCGCATTTGTTGACAAGACTCAGGAAAAGGTAACAGGTTCCGTAAAGCTCAAGCTTTATAAGGGCAACATCATAAAGGCGGGCGTATGGAGCGATTACAGCCTCTATTCCGAGGAGATCGCAACATTTGGCGAAAGCGATTACAACCAGGCTGACTCCGCAGGATTTATCAACCTCTACGGACTCCCCATCAAGGTTCAGGCTATCGTTGATGCCAAGAACAAGGATAAGAAATAATTAAAAACAATCAATAAAATTAAAGCCGAAGGTCACAGCACCTTCGGCTTTTTGTTTGTCGCATTTATTCGGTGTCGGTGGTGGATCGCAATAAGAAGGGAGAGCAAAATCCCTCAGTCAGCTACGCTGACAGCTCCCTCCAGGCAAGGGAGCCTAAAATGCACAAACCGCAGTGGCGATTCACGAATCGCCCGTTTGTGTTACGCACCATTTCCACCATTTTTGCCCACGGGGGACATTCGTGAATGTCCCTTACAAAATATGTTATGCAAAAGCCACATTTACAAAATGGCAGACCGAGATAAAAACTATGGGCAAGGCTGCGCAAAGGAATCCCGACACCGCATGATGGCGGAATTTTCCGAAAGCGCACAGCACAAGATGCACAAAAATTGTTCCTACACATATATAAACCGCATATACGGGAAGCGGCTCTGTCGCATACGAATCGGGAATCACACCAAAAAGGTCTGATATGATCTCGAATGCTTTTATAAGAAAAGCTGCCGGTACAGAAAACACCTTAATAACCGCTATCGGCATGAAAGAAATCAGCGCAGTAAATACAAGCGCATACATAAGCGGTGTGAACACTACCGCTGCCGCAAGATTTGAAAAAGGAGAAAGCAGATATATTCCGTCAAAAAGCGTGCTGACAGCCACACTTCCGAAGCCAAAAGCGTAAAACGACGATACAAGCGGTGCGCGGAACACAAAATTGATCTTTACGGGCAAAAACGAGGAGTGGGCATTCACATTTCCGGCGCATATAAGTCCCATCATACACAAAAACGAAAGTAATGTTCCGTAATCGTAAATGCAATACGGATTATTGATACAAATTATTATAAAAGCCACGGCAAGGGATGAATAACCATCTGAAGCTTTGCCGCGCAGATCTGCCGCACACATTACGGCGCTCATTATTGCCGCCCGCATTACCGATCCGCTTGCTCCCGTTGCGGCACATATCACCGCAAGAAAAACAAGCGTTATGCAAAATGCAGGTATCTTCCTAATTCTCAGCTTTCTGAGTGCAAATCCCAGCATTCCGGTAGCTATTGCCACATGAAGCCCCGAGATACACATATACGGTGTGAGTCCCGAGCGTGAAAAACTATTATATTTTTCCGTATCAAACCGAGTTCTGTCACCCGTAAGCAAAGCTATTGCGTATGGAAAGGTATCGGTCGTGCCGACATACGGCATACTTTTTATAAAGCTATCATAAATATGGAAATAATACTTTTGCACCCATGTCATTTCACTCTTTTCGGGCAGACCTTCAACCCTGAGATCGCGCGCCTTTGCACTCAGAAAGTATCCGCCCGCCATATAATATTTGTCACCGCCATACACCCTTTTCCCGTGGCCTCCGATGATCGGCACAAGCGTTGCGTCGAAGCTTACCGTTTCGTAAAGCGTTGGCGCAGCGCCGTCACCATCCGCCAAAACCACGGCACGCATCCCCTTTAAAGGACCTTCGGATATTTCGGCATACACGGTGGCTTTGCTTCCATATACAGAAACATCCCGCGTGATCGCACGAAATCTTCCCGTATCACCATGGAGTTTAAGGCGTGAATTTACTGAATTTTCAGTAAAGCGGGTGAATATTACGGCATAAGAGCACGCAATTGCGCAAAGAAGAAGTACTGCACATACCCGCAGATTCTTCTTTATCAGTGCAGCAAAAGACAGAATTACAAGTATTGCCGAAACAATTACGGCAGCAATGCCGACTCCGCCCACTGCACAAAATGCCGAAAAAACAAAAAGTGCGGCAAAAAGCACCGCAGGTCGTTTTATTGACATGGCTTTTCACCGCCTTCTTAAAATTTCATATTGGTTCTTTTGTCATACGCGCGGCATTGTGCATCCGGGCAGGCTACAGTTATCATTTTTGCCTTCCCCGCACCGCGATTTGCAAATCATTTTGCAAATCGGCATTGTTTCTCAAGCCCCTTCAGGGCTTGGGAAACCCCGCCACGCAGAGCCCCCGGGCTCTGCGGCGGTGCGGGGAACGTGAAAAGATTTGTTTTTCATAAAAACAGAGCTGCCGCGCTTTTACGGTAAAAACTTTAGCGCTCTCTGCGAATACGGCATCTCAGCATCTTTTTAAAGACATCACAGCAACGACGAAAGATCCGGCAAGGGTGCTGCCGTTTCGGCTTTTACATAACTGATCTTTACAACGGGCGCAAAACCGAGTATTTTTTCAAGCGCCGATGTAATCACAGCATTTTTGTCGGATTTGGAAAGCATGAGGGGGGCTATGGGATTTGCAAGCTCCAGCTCACACACATTCCCTCCCGATATATACGCTCTTCCGCCCTCGAGCATGGATGCTGCCATTTTGTCCACCGCCTCAGTCTCCTCCACAAATTCGGCATAAGATGCCATTGGTTTGCGGTCGGATGCTCCGCCCGATGGTGCTGCAGCTATGGGTCTTGGTGTAAGAGGACGGGGGGCTATTGGTTTCGGCACCGTCTTTTTGGGTTCGGGCGGCACGTCATCTGTAAACGGTCCGTCAAAAGGAATGTCATCATCTGACGGCATGGGCGGCACATCACTATCCGAAAATTGCGCTTCCGGAATCTGTTCTTCATAAGCCTGAGCCTCGTTTTGAGGTGTCGGTGCGGCAGTTGCCGTCGGCACCGTTGCACTTGGCGCTGCGGGAACTCCGTTACGCATCAAAGTATTAAGCTTTTCTTCCAGCGCCGCAATTCTTGTCAGCAACGTTGCACTATCGCGCGATAAGCGTTCCTCGCACATTTTTAGAATTCCCGTCTCTATTATCGTTCTGCGGGAAAATACCGCGCGTGAAAGTCTGTTTTGCATATCCTCACATATATCTGAGCAAAATATTATCTTTTCATCCGAAAGGCGGGAGGCAAAACCGCAAACGGTATCTATATCCGCACCCGTTGCATCAATAAGCTTTGACGGCTCCTTTACGTATTTTGCAATAAGCACATCACGCAATGTGTCCGAAAGCTCGGAGCACAAAACAGACAAGTCCTTACTGTTATCATACGCTTCCGATATGATATCGAGCGCGCGGGAGCTGTCTTTATTACACACCGCATCAAGCAGGGAAAAAACCACGCTTCTTCCCACAACGCCAAGTCTTTCCGAAGCCTCTGCCTCATCCACCTCGTGGTCGCTCATTATAAAAAGCTCAAGCATAGAAAGGGCATCACGCATAGCGCCCGCCGCAAGTCTTGATATAAGCATAAGTGCGGAATCTGTTATCTTTATTCCCTCGTCATCGGCAATAAGGCGCAGTCTTTCGCATATCTTTTCTGCTGTGATACGGTGAAAATCAAACCGTTTGCAGCGTGACAAGATCGTTGCGGGTATCTTTCGAAGCTCCGTTGTGGCAAGGATAAACAGTGCGTGTGCGGGCGGTTCTTCAAGCGTTTTTAAAAGAGCGTTGAATGCACCGTCGGAGAGCATATGCACCTCGTCGATGATATACACACGTCGTTTCATTTCCGACGGAGGGTACACCACCGTGTCACGCAGTTCGCGTATGTTATCCACACCGTTATGGCTTGCGGCATCTATTTCATAAATATCAAGGGTGCTTTCGGCGGCACGGCAGTAAGAGCACTTGCCGCACGGGTCACCGTCTATCGGGTTTTCGCAGCTTACCGCCTTTGAAAGTATTTTTGCACACGTGGTCTTACCCGTTCCGCGGGAGCCGCAGAACAGGTAAGCGTGGGAAACACTTCCCGCCATTACTTCATTTTTTAAAATGCTTGTTATATGCTCCTGACCGATGACATCGGAAAATACCGACGGACGCCATTTGCGGTACAGAGCCTTGTATTCTGACATAATTATAATACTCTTTCTGCTGTGAATTCCAGGGTCTTAAGCGAAATCACGGATTTGTCACGGCACTTGTATCCGAAAGGAAGAATGATATTTCCAAAGACTCCCTCGGGGCATGTGACGGAAACCTTAACATTTGCGCCTTCCCTTTCCCACTTGACGGAAAGTTTGCCGCAGACAGTTTCAACGTAACCCTCGGCATTGTCAAGGGCATCTATAAAGTGAGGTTTAAGTTCCACACGCTTTGCGTTATCTTCTCCGGGATTTATGTGTATTCCAAGTATCTCTTTAAGATACCATGCGGAGATATGGCCCCAGAAGTGGTGGTTGAGCGAGGAACCGGGCTGTCCTTCGGGGAAGAAGTTTTCCCACAGAGTTGTGGCGCCACGGGCTATCCAGTTGCCGTAGGAGGGGTAATCGGGGCGGGTTATCATTCTGTATGCAAGGTCGGAATCTCCGAAATCCGAAAGCACGTAGAAGATATAACGTGCACCGTAGAAGCCTGTGTCAAGGTGGTCTTCACGCATTTCGATAAATTCTATAAGACGTGTATATGCCTCGCTCTTTTCTGCAGGCTCAAAAACATCAAGAGCAATGGCTATTGCCTGACCCGACTGGCAGGAGCCGAGCACCGTCATGGTATTAAAGTCTATAAGGTTTTCTCTTATTGCCTCACGAAGCTCAAAGCTGAGATTTTCCGCAAATTCAGCCTGAAGTGTGAGTCCTGCGGCACGGAACATGAGTGCCGCTTTACGCGCGCTGTCCATGGTAGCTACGCTATCGGTAAATTCAAGAGGACAATCGTAATCATGGGCAACCTTTCCAACAGGACACCAGTCTCCGAGTCCTATGTGTATAAGTCCGCGCTCATCACGACGTTTTGAAATATATTCAAGATAGCGCATCATGTTGGTGGCGTTCTCTGTGATAAGAGTTGTTTCGCCACGGAAAATATAAACATAATAAGGAAGATTGAAAAGAACGCTATCCCAGATAGGTCCGTTGCCCCATTCAAAG
>JAFYUY010000151.1 GCA_017549405.1 Clostridia bacterium
ATTCAGGGCGAACCCCCGGCGAGGGTTCGCCCTCTTTTCAACCGTAAACCGGTTGAAAATTCACCCACTCCTGCGCTTTACGAACGCAAAAAGTGTTTCGTCCTCTGCGGAGGACGACAAGAGGCGCTGCCTCTGGACTCTGAAAACTTTTTGAAAAAAGTTTTATCAAAAACTTTTGATGGTTTTGCAACAAACTGAGGGCAGTTCAGATTGAACTGCCCTTAAAAATTATTTGTTGAGAGAAAATTTAAGGCTTATATCCGCAGCCTTGATGGTGTGGGTAAGTGCACCTATGGAAATTATATCCACACCCGTTTCAGCTACCTTGCGAAGGTCACGCTGATCCATATTGCCCGACGCTTCAAGCAACGCTCTGCCCGCGGTGATCTCCACGCACTTTGCCATGTCTTCGTTGCTCATATTATCAAGCATAATGATATCCGCGCCCGCATCTATTGCTTCATTAAGCTGCTCAAAGGTTTCCACCTCCACCTCTATCTTTAAGGTGTGGGGTATCATTCTGCGCGAGTTTTGAACTGCTGCGGTAATGCTGCCTGCTGCGGCAATGTGGTTATCCTTTATAAGAACACCATCGGCAAGGTTAAAACGGTGATTTGTTCCTCCGCCCACTCTCACGGCATATTTTTCAAGAGCGCGCATTCCGGGGGTGGTCTTTCTTGTATCGGCAATTTTAGCCTTTGTGCCGCTTACCATGTCAACGCACTGGGCGGTGCGGGTAGCCACACCCGAAAGCCTCTGCATAATGTTGAGTGCGGTACGTTCTGCAGTAAGCATGGCACGGGCATCTCCGGAAACTTCCGCAATCACATCTCCGCACGTCACTTTGTCTCCGTCGCTGAAATGTGATGTGAAGACTGTTTTGGGGTCTATTATGCAAAATACCTTTTTTGCAATGTCAATGCCGCATATAACGGTGTCCTGCTTTGCAATGAATCTGCCGTGAGCACTCGTTCCTGCGGGGATGGTGGAAAGGGTGGTTATATCGCCCGAGCCTATATCTTCCGTAAGGGCGAGCTCTATTATTTTATCTATCTGACTGTTAAAAATAAGCTCCATTTTTATGCCTTTCTTTATTGAACGATTTATCTGATGCAGTGCGAACCAACACTTTCGGTTCGCAAAAGGGCGCTTTCGACTATTACCGATGCTGTCTGTATGGCGCTGTATAGTGCATAACCGTCACGGGTGTTAAGATCGCAGTCGGAATATTTGCGGGAAAGTTCAAAAAGTGTGCCTTGCGCCTGCTTTAAACCGTCACGTGTTCTCACGGGACCCGCATATTCTGTCATAATACCTTTTATCTTCTGCATATCGTCAGAGATTTCTCTTTCCGACGGACAGGAGTTATATGCAGTTTTTCCGAGCGAGCCTATATCAATGAATTCCTTTTTGATATTTGCATTGATAAAACTTGCTGCACGCTTTGCGAAAACAAGGCATTCAAGGGTGGAGTTTGAAGCAAGTCTGTTTGCTCCGTGAACTCCCGTGCATGCGGCTTCTCCACACACAAAAAGACCTTCCACGCACGTTTTTGCATCTGTATCTGTTTTCACACCGCCCATTATGTAATGCTGGGTGGGGTGCACGGGGATAAGATCTTTTGGCGGTTCTATTCCGCATTCGCGGCACTTTGCCGTGATGGTGGGGAAACGTTTGCGGAAGAACTCCTCCGTCATGCAGGATGCATCAAGAAAAACGTGATCTTCCCCTGTTCTTGCCATTTCCGCAAGAACCGCCCGGGTAACGATATCTCTTGGCGCAAGGTCACGCAGACGATGCTGACCGGGACGGGACATAAAAGCCTCACCGTTTTTATTTTTAAGAACAGCTCCCTCGCCACGCACGGCTTCGGATATAAGGAATACCCGCTCTCCCTCGCCGTGGATCGCAAATGCAGTCGGATGGAACTGAACGAACTCCATATCGGAAAGCTGCGCTCCCGCACGAAGACTTGCGGCAATTCCCTCGCCCGTATTGCCCTCGGGAGTGGTGGAACGGCTATAAAGCTGACCGGCTCCGCCCGTTGCGATGATTACATTTTTGCATTTTATGATAAGATCGTGTCCGTTAGAGTTTGCGACAATGCCGCAAACTTTATTATCGGTCGTAATTATATCCACAAGGCTGTGATCGCGGAAGACCGTGATATTTTTTTTGCTTTCTGCACACTGACCGAGAGTTTTTGTTATTTCCTTGCCCGTGGCATCTCCGCCGCAATGAAGGATCCTGTTTTTGCAGTGACCTCCCTCACGGGTGAGGTGGAAGCTTCCGTCGGGGTCGCGGTCAAAGGGCACGCCGTATTCCACAAGTCTTTGGATATTTTCGGGTCCCTCCGATACCATGACCGATACTGCCTCTTTATCGCAATGGCCGGCTCCCGCTTCAAGCGTATCACAAATATGCTCGTCAAAGCTGTCGTCCTTATCAAGCACACAGCTCACACCGCCCTGGGCAAGCCAGGATGAGCCGTCCTCGGGTCCGCCCTTCACAATAAGGGCAACATTAAGCTTGGCATCAAGCTCCAGAGCTGCATAAAGTCCCGCCATACCGCCTCCGACTACCGCAACATCGAATATGTGCGGTGTGCTGTCAGGATTTTCGCAGAACAGCGCGCTGCCAAATATATATCTTCTCATAATTTCAAATCAGTCCTTTGCGGCTTCAAGCATTCTTTCGAGCGGTTGCTTTGCGGCACAGATCTTATCGGGTGTCATAAAAACTTCGTTGTTTAAATTTTCAAGGCAGTAAAGGAGATCGGAAAGAGTGGTCTTTTTCATATCGGGGCATGTGAGACAAGGCGACATGAGGTGGAATTTCTTTGAAGGCATTTCCTCGGAAAGTCTTTCCACAATGGCACGCTCTGTTGCTATTATAAATTCGTTTTTATCGCTCATGCGGCAATAATCAAGGATACCCGATGTGCTTCCGATATAATCGCACTCCGCAAGTATTTTTGCCTTTGCTTCGGGGTGAATGGCAACCACTGCATTGGGGTATTCCGCTTTGGCACGGCGAAGATCCTCGCCCGTAAGGTCGTTGTGCACGGGGCACCATCCCTGCATAAAATGGAAGGTTTTGTCGGGGAAGTGTTTTGCGGCAAAAGAGCCGAGGTTTTTATCGGGAACAAAGATTATTTCTTTTTCCTTGAGGGTAGAGATTATCTTCAGTGCGTTAGAGGAAGTAACGCAGATATCGCTGACAGCCTTTGTGGCAGCGGAGGAGTTTATGTAGCAAACAACAGCGGCATTGGGATGCTGCTTTTTCATTTCAAGAACGATCTCGGGAGTCACCATATCTGCCATCTGACAGCCCGCATCGGCACGTGGGATAAAAACGCGCTTTTCGGGATTCATTATTTTGGCACTTTCTGCCATAAAGCTGACACCGCAGAAAACAATGATCTGCTTGCGGGATTCGCGGGCACGTTTTGCCAGCTCAAAGCTGTCGCCGCAAAAATCCGCCGCATGCTGGATATCAAGGTTTTCGTAGTAATGGGCAAGCACAAGGGCACCCTTTTCCTCCTTGAGTTCTGAAATCTTCTGTATTATCTCCGCGTCATTGGTGGGTATTTTGTTCATAGTAAAAAATCTTCCTCTTTTTATGGTATGCGGCAAATTGCCTTAGGGTTTATATCGGTTAAAGAATAAGCCAAAAAAGTATATAAAACTGCATAATATCACATTATATAATTAAATCCATTATATCATATCCTATCGGAAATTGCAAGAAATATTATGTATAAAAATCCCATAGTGCGCTTATTTCTTTTAGATAAAATGTCACAATGCGTATGAGTCAAAAGAAAGAACATGGGAATAATATATGGGTGAGGAGAGTTTTCACATCTCCTTCAGAATATGCAGACTCATGATACAAAACGAGAATCCGTGCTTTTGCGGAATAAATAAGGAAATTTCGGCAACAATAAGAACACAACAACGCGAAAGGAATGAACAAAGAGTGAGTGTAAAGCGGGGAGATATATATTACGCCGATCTAAGTCCGGTCATAGGCTCGGAGCAGGGCGGAACAAGACCGGTACTTATTATCCAGAACGATGTGGGAAATAAGTTCAGTCCCACCGTGATAGCAGCCGCCATCACCAGCCGTACCGACAAAAGCAAACTTCCCACTCATATAGACGTGTTTGCTGAAAAATACGGACTCGCCAAGGATTCGGTGATACTTCTTGAACAGATAAGGACCATAGATAAAAAACGGCTGAAGGAGAAAATGGGTCACCTCGATGATGATGTTATGAACCGTGTAAACAACGCCATAACCGTAAGCTTCGGTCTTGAGGAACCCGTTCCGCGTCAGCAGTTTATAGGGTAAGATATATAAATATAAAGAAACGGCGCATTACGCGCCGTCAGCCTGTTGCAAAACCTTAATGCAATATAAAATATTATTTAAATTTGTGTTTTATGGCGACTTTGTTGCCGAAAAACACTCCTATATGAGGCATTTTCGGTGAGAAAATGCCCAGAAGCTGTGCATTCTGCATGGGGGGAGTTCACGAGGGGGAACTTGTTCCCCTTCGTGAAGAGTGGAGTTTTTGCGACACTCTCAAAGAAACGGCGCATTACGCGCCGTTTCCGGTTTTTATTGCTTATTCTGCAGTAACAACTATCTTTGTTATGCTGCCGTTGTTTGTTTCGTAAGCAACGGGACGAGTTACATACTGGGGAATGGTGGTTTCCACGGTTTCGCCGTTTTCATCCACGTAGGATGCCTTTATTTCCACGTATGCGGAAAGGTGGGTGTGACCTGCAAATACGCCTCTCACAACGTCTGCGTTCTTTGTGATAAGTTCATATACCGCCTTTGTTGCCGCATCGGCATTCTGACCGTAATGAACTCTGTTTTCACCATACCAGAAGTTGTTAAGGTCGGCAGCATCGTAGGATATCACTTCAGTTGCCGTAGGATCACCGGAATTTATGGGTTCGTGCTGGAAGATAAGAACCACATAGCCGTTTTCACGAGCCTTTTCGATATCCGCAGCAAGCGTATCTACCTGGCTTTCCCAATATCTGGAACAGCCGTTATCAAGCTGAATGAACATTACGCTGTCATTCACAACTCTGGAGGCATAGAAAATATCGTGCGGCCAGTATTCCTGAAGGAGTGCCTGACGTTCCGCAAGGGGAGTTTTGTCAGAGAGGCCTGTTTCCATATTTCTTGTGACGTCGTGTCCGCCCAGAGCGTAAAGACCCGAGGGGTATTTATCGAATACATTTTCTTTAAGAGCATCGAGTGCGCCATAAGAGAGGTAGTCAATAATATCGCCCGTGAATATTATCTGGTCATACATGCTTGCGATTGCCGCAGATTTATTTATGGCATTGATAGTCAGACCATTTCTCAGCCATGTACGTGTGAAGTAAGTAAGCTGAAGCTCGGGATCGTACTTATCCTTTTCGTTGAGCAGGTTGATGTGCGTGTCGGTAAGAACACCTGCGGTAGTTTCTTTCTTTGCTCCGGGAATATGTACTTCACGTATCACCATGCCGTCCGCATTTTTATAGAATACTTCGCCCTTTGCAAACTGTTCGGCTGTGGCTTCTGCATAGCTTGCGGGTGCATTTTTGTAAGCCACGATGCTTACGGGGTCATCAAGAGTGGCTACCGCTGCTGCTTTGATTTCCTCGAGAACACTTACTGCATCGTTGCTGAGAGTGGTGTCAGTTTCAAGAGCATATGCCGCAACGGCGTAAACGCCTGTGCTGTAGCTTTCGCCGTATATTGTTCTTTCGGTGCCGTTGTTGTCGGTATAGCTGATATAGGGACGGACCTTATAAAGTCTTGTGAGGTTCTTATTGGAAATGTCGGTAAGCACTGCGGTGTAGGTTACGGAATTCGTATCGTTTCTGTAGGTGCTGACCGCGGGAACGGTTGCGGCTGCATAATTTCCGTTGACATAACCGAGTGTCAGTTCTCCTTCACCCATGAGATTTTCGGGGAGAACCACAGATCCGTACTTAACGTTCTGTCCGCCGATATCAGTAATTCCGATATCGCTGAGCAAGCTCTTGTTTATTCTTGAAACAAATCTGAGACCCTGCTTTACTTCGTTTGATGCAAGTCTTATCTGTGCACCGAGAACAGATATATCGCCGCCGACATTCTTGTCCACAGAGCGGTAAATGGCATAAAGCTTTTCGCCTGCATCAAGGGTAACAGTCGTGCCGTCAACAAATTCTGTTCCCTGTGCATCGTATGCCCAGCCGAGGAACGCACCGTTTTCGGAATCGAGTGCACCGTCGAGCTCGGAGAGAGCGATTTCAACATTTTCGTTGGCGGTGACTGTGCCGTTTGAAACTTCATAAGGAAGAACATCGGAATAAGTAACGTTCCATGTGCCTGCGGGGAGTGTGAGCATTCCGTTGTCGGAATAGATGACCGCACCGTCAGAGTTTTGAGCCTTTGCAAATTTTCCGCCTGAAACTGCGAATGTACCTGCAGTGCCGGTCACGTCAAGTGCGCAACCCGAAACTTCTGCGGAATTGATATACCAGTTACCCAAAGAACCTGCAAGAGATGAGGTGTTTTCAGAAATAGAAAGACCATTGTTGCAGATTATCTGCACTGCCTTTGCAGTGGTTGCAATGGGTGTTGCGGCATTGTAGATCTTGCCGATCTTTCCGGAGTTGTAAACTATACTTAAGATATTGTGGTTTGTGCCGGCTTTGTTACCGATATTTACGGAGGTGACATTCGCACCGTTTACCACAAGTGTCTGAGCACCGCTGTGGGTATATGAGCCGTCCCAGGCGCAGAAGCTTACAGTTCCCGAATAACCTTCGGGGAGAACAAGTCTTCCCGTTGCGGAAGAGTTGCTGCGTCCCACAGTATCAACGGGGAAGCTTCTTGTGGGTGCGGCAAGACCGCGGTTTGCAGCGCCTCCCGTGGAATCCGCAACGTACGTGGGGATCTTGTAAACTTCACCTGCGATCTCAAAGCTCTGACCGCGTGTCACAAGATTTTTACCCGTGTTGTAGCCTTCGATGTAGGAAATATTCTTGAATACGGTAGGACCTGCAAGCTCAAGGTGGTTTGCGCCCGAAAGGATAACGGAATCGGGAGCATCACCCTCATACGTAATGGTACCCGTGTGAGCGGGCGCATCGTAGAACAGAACGTCCTGGGTTATATTGTTTATGGGGAGTTTTTCGGGGGTGTAAACGTAGGCACCGTTCACGGAATCTTTGAATCTTGTATAAACCGTGTATTCGGGGTTGCCCTGAGCATCCTTACCATCGAGAACCATGATGGTACCATCGTTTGAAAGACCTATGGCATGAACTGCCGCCCTTATGGTCTTTAAGGCAGTTTCCGCTGTAAGACCGTCGTTCTCATCCGAACCGTAGCGGTTTGAAACGTAAACTGTTTTGCCGGGAGCGGTATCATCGCCGCCCGAGGTCTTTGCGGTTATGGTGCCGCATCCGTCGTCAAGCCAGCCCAAAGCTCCTTCGGGAAGGGTGAGGTGAGTGTTGGGTGAGAAACCTGCCACGGGCTTTGAAGCGTTACCCGAATAGTTGTAGCCCGTCTCGCAGGCGATGTCGAGCTGATATGTTCCGCTCTGACCGAGAGTCATCACATATCCCGTCTTTGCGTTTGAATAGTAAGCGGTGTATCCGTCGGGGGATACGGTATATGCCGTATAGGTAACATGTCCCGCACCGAAGTTATAAGCGGTGCCGGAGTATGTTTTCACTTTGCCGAAGCCAATGGGGGTGACATCAAAAGGCTCACCCGTGCTTGCCTTCATGATGGGAGTTTTTACGGAAATCTTTCTTCCGGTAACGGAAAGATTTTCGATCTCCGCGGGAATTTCCACACCGTATCCCGTAACTGTCATTATATCTTTAACAACAGCATTTTCCGAAACATTTACGTTCTTTACGGCGCCGGAGTAAGGAATATCCACTGCAAGCTCGTTGGCATTGCCCAAAATGTTGAGTTCGGAAATACTTCCGTTCACAACATCGATAAATGCACACGCTTCATTGGACACTGTAACGGAAATTTCGGTATCGGCAACAACAACACCGTTTGTAACGGTAACATTTCCGTCAAAGTCGCCTTTAAGGGTTGCCGTCATGCCGTTTGCAACATTGATGTTCTCGGCTATTGCATCTTCAACGGTTATATTGCACGCCGTGGTGAGGTTTTCAATGTTTGCGGCACTGTCGCCCTTTACAAGAATAGCGTAAAGCTCGGGATAAGTTGCGGTATATGTTCCCTCGGAAACATTTCCGTGGATAGAGAACAGCATAGACTTTTCGTCCTTTGCAAGTTCCATCGCACGCGCAATCGTCTTTACCGCTGTTCCGACCGACTTACCGTCATTTGCATCATTTCCGTTTTCGGAGATATGATACATAACGGGAATCGCAAGTTCTTCTGCGGGGTCATAGTTTGTAAAGATAACGTCGCTTATGTAAAGTGTGTCGGTATCATGCAAGTGAGTTCCGTTGAGGAACGCAAATTTATACTGGGAAAGCACACCCGCATCGTTCAAAGCGTTGTTCTTGTACTTGCTGTTGCTCCACATATCAATGGTCATGGTAGCCCAGCTGTTTGCAACGTAGGTGTCGCGGGAGGTAGCTTCAATGCCGCTCACCCATGAACCTGAACCGAGCTTGCCCTGTGTCCATTTTGCAGTTTTGCCTACAAGCGGAGCATTACTTCCCTCACCGGGAGCGTAATAGTAGCGGAAGGAGATGTATCTTGCATTCGCAACGCTTACCTGCTTGCCGTTTTCGTCAAGGATGGGGGAATATTTATAGATAAGAGGATTTGCTTTGCCTGTTTCGTAATCGGTGTTTCTTGTTACCTTCTTAACGGTAAAGCCGTGAAGAGTTGTGACTTCACCCACATAAGGATATGTTGCCGTTGCAGCAGAGCCTTCTTCAAAGTGACCGTTGCTTGTTGCGGGGTCGGTCATCTTCATTACTTGTCTTACCTTGGAAAGCTGTGCGGAATATACTCCGTCGGATACCTTGGTAAAGGTAAGTCTTGTTGAATAATATTCGGGAAGAGTTGCTCTGACTGCCGCACAGTCATTTTCCACAGGATCGGAATCGGTAAAGTAAACGTTGTAGGAGCCTGCGGGAAGCTTTATGCTGCCGTCCGAAACTTTTCCGTAAATAAATGAAAAGTCATCATTAACGGCAAACCAATACTGTTTTGAGGTATCAGCCTTGAATGTACCTGCGGTTTCGGTAATATCAAGCGTGCCGTTTTCGGGCACCGCAAGCTTCCATACTTTGTCTGCCGTCACATTTGCGGGAAGAGCGGGAAGAGTGCATCCGTTATTTGCGATAACGGTAAGTCCGCCGGTCACATTTACTTTTCCGGTAAATTTATCGTTGGTGGTAACGGTACCGTTGTTTATAACAAGATTGAGACCCTTTCCGAAGGTTGAAACGGAAGTTGCGCCTCTGCCCCAGTAAAGTTCGAGATTGAGATCTTCGTGGTCAAAGTAAATATTTACGGGACTTGTGAAATTAGCGCCACGCGCTCCTGTGATCTCAAGACCGTATGTGCCGCCCGTAGCATCGATGGCAGATTCAAGTCTGAGGGTTCCGCCGGGGCCATCTACAGCAGACAGCGAATAATGGTTGAGGAGCGTCCTGAAGTGACCGGGCTTGAGTCCCCACAGATAGGTTCCGTTTGTCTGAGCGTTATCGCTGTCCTGATAATAGAAGGTTACATTCTCAAAGGTACAGTCATAGCCGTTCGTGGAGGTCTCACGGTCGTATTTTCTGGTGGTAACGTAATTTATATCACGGATTATCGTGGGACCGCCCAGAATAACTGCGGTATTCTGACCGATATATTTGTGCTGAGCTATGTGTGCGGGTTTGCTTGCATCAAGGCTCGTCACAATAAGTGTGGCTACGTGTGCAGGGTTTTCTTCACCTGCGCCAACGCCCCATGTGGTAAATCTGCCTTCTACGTTTTTAAGATTTCCGTTGTTGAATATGTATCTTCCGTCTGCGGAATATTTCCAGAATTCTGGGTGAGCTTCGTTATAAGTTTCAAGAGCTGTGTGAGTGTCATCATCCATAACGTAAACAGTGATGGTGTCGCCCTTGATAAGCTCGCCCGTTGCATTTGCCGCAAGAATGGCTTCTTTTACCGATGCCATGGGAGCTTCTTTGGTAAGACCGTTGCCGGTGCCGCCCCATTTAACGTAATATGTCTGATTCTTGGGGGTTCTTGGCTGATATTTTGCGGTAAGTATGCCTGAGGTCTCCTCAAACCAACCCGCAAATTCCATACCCTCGTCGGGAGCGGGAGCGCCCAGTGCCTTTAATGCCTCAAGGCTGTCTGCCGCAAAGAGCTTATATGTGCCGTATGCGGGTGCGGTAAAGGTGCCGTTTGCGGTGTAACGCATGGATTTGCCGTCTTCGGACACGGTGTATATGATATTTCCGCCCGAAACATTAAATGTACCTGCGGTTTCGGTAAATTCTGCCGAAACACCGTCAGCGGTCTCGATAATATATTTGTTTTCGATGCCGGAGCCGTCTTTTGTAAGCTTTGCGCCCTTTTGCATTATTATCTGAAGCGCACCGCCAACTGTTGCCGCATCGGTATTGAGAAGGTTCTTGAGCGATGCACCGTCAAGCATGATGTTGACGTTTTTATTATAGTTGTAGGTTGCCGTGGTGATACCTGCAAGCTCAACATCGTTCTGTGTTCCCGAACCGTAGAGCACAAGAGTTGTATCTTCCGCCACTGTGATAGTGGGGGTTGAGGTAGATGCAACATCGGACGTGAGATTGATCTTGTTGTTGATGAGCGAGGGGTTTATTTTGAATGTTGCACCGCCGATAGGCTTTGAGTTTTCGCTGTAATGGTAAGCGGAATATAATACGCCGTACCAGCTGCCGAGAGATATGGTATATGTGGTAGTGGTGCTTCCGTCATCGTTGGTGGCAGAGGCTGTTTTGAGCGAAGCTTTTCTGATTACGGAGTTGCCTGTGAAAGAAAGGTCGAAGTTTCTGGAATATACTACCCAGTAATGGCTGAATCTTGGGTCTATAAGACGGATATTTTTAAATTCCGAGGGACCTTTCAGAGGAACATGGGTGCCGGGATTTCCGGTTACTCCCCAGCTTTTTGCAAAAACAATGGTGCTGAGGTTTTCTGCGGATTCGCCCTCATAAATTATTTTTGCATTATGAGCCTTTGCGGTCTCGTAGCCCACAAAGTTTATGGCAGATACTTCATCTTTCACAACGGTTTCGGCATCGCCAGTCTTTGTGACGATCTTCTGCCAGCTTGTTTTGCTGTCTTCTTCCGTGCGGATGATGTGTACGGTGGCGGTATCGATAGCTTCAAGTCCGTCGGCATTGATGCTGTCGATAACTGAACCGATAGTGCCTGCGGGAGCAGATTCTGTTCTTCCGTCACCGGTGCCTCCGGGCTTAACGTAGTAATCCTTAAGAACAGGATCACGCATACCGAATATTGCGGTGAGTTTTTGACCGTCGTCGTTCCAGCCCTTGAATATGATTCCGACTTCATCGGAGGAAGGCTTGGGAGCCTCGTTCTTTACGGCTTCAAGGTCTTCTGCGGAATAAACCGTAAAGCGTCCTGCGGGAAGTGTGAGAGTATCTGTGCCGTAATATACGGTAAGTCCGTCTTCGGATACGGCATATGCAACACCGTCTGTCTGAACGCTGAAATTGCCTGCCGTGTCTGTCACGTCAAGAGTGATGGCATCAGACATGGAGGAGAGCTCATAATACGGAGCAAAGGAATCCCTTGCGGTCGAAGCATGAGCTGCCGCTGCGTGATCTGCGGGAACGGTTGCACCATAGTTCTTGACCAGCTGGAGAGCTCCGTTTACAATGAGGTTTTTGCCGTTGGATGCAGCAAGAAGTCTTGAAACCTTAACCCCCTTGCCAAGAACGATACTTGCATTACCGGTAACTACTTCATCTGCCCTGGTACTGCTGATATAAAGATTCTTGAGAGTGCCGCTGCCTATGCGAAGAGTAAGGTCGCCGTCAACACCCTGGGTCTGGGTATCATCGTTGTAGCCTGTAAGTGATAGGTAATCTCCGATAAGGCTTGCGTTGTCGAGATAGACCTCCGCATCGCCGGTAACCATCTTTTTGCCTCTGGTCTGACCGAGTAAAAAATGGGTGGAGGAAGGATAGAATATTTCGCCCATGGTACCCTGGTTTGCACCCTTGAGGTCCATAAACTTCACGCCGTTAAAAGAAACGCTGTGGTTGCCGAGGTAAATATCGGTACCGCCATTATTGGAGTTTCTCATGTCAAGAATGTTGATATTCTCGAACTTGGAAGGTCCTGCAAGGAGGAGATGTATCGCATTGCTGCCGGCACCCTGATAATTAACGTGGCCGATAATAGAAGTCACATTCTCGGCATAGCTTGTGTAGGTTATCGTTGCGTCGTGTGACGGTACCTGACCAAGGGCACTGTTGTTATAACCGATAACGCAGTCACTGTCGATAACGGTTTTGGAGGCTTCGCCACTGTCAATAACGTAAACAGTAACTTCATCGCCTGCGATATGGCCTTTGTTTATCGTTTTCACAATATCAACGATGGTTCCCATGGGGGAATCTGCGGAGTGACCGTCGCCCGTGCCGCCTTTTTTCACATAATATTCGGTGAATTCTGCTTCAGCGGGATCTATTATCGTGAAATAAACGGAGTCGAGAAGTACCTTGTACTGATCCGCACTCCAGTATTTCGCAAGATATTTTCCGGGAGTTGAAGCCCAGCCCGTATTATTGAAGTTCGAGGTCTTAACGGTGCCGGAGGCGGACTTTGTGTAAGCCCAGGCAAGCTCACCGTTTGAGGAGTTTGTGCCGCCGGGATTGCTTGCATAGTAAATGGAAACAAAATCCTTTTCCGATGCACTGTCATGATAGTTAAAAACAATATCTTCTCCGAGGGAAAAGACCGTTTTGTCCATCGACAGCTTTCCTGTGGTGGCGCCTGCATAAAAACTGCATACAGACAGTATCATGCATAGCGAGAGAACGAGAGACAATAGCTTCTTTCTCATATCTTTATTCCTTTCTTTTGACCGCTTTTCACGGTTATTGTATATATTATATAAAGTAATTTTTATTTTGTCAATAAAAACCATGCAAAACACGCTTTTCTGTTTTTTATGATAAAAAATTGAAAAAAACACTTGACAAAATGCCATATTATGTGTATAATACTGATTTGTGAAAGACTGAAACGCAGTTTTTCCCCTTACTCACGGCACTAAAACGTGAGTCTTATGTCCAAAAGGAGGTGCAAAAAATGGAACTCATTAACAAGTACGAAACCGTTTTTGTTCTGAATCCTGAACTTTCCGAAGACGAAACAAAGGCTCTTGCGGCAAAGTTTACAGATCTCATTGCACAGAACGGAACCATCGAAAACATCAATGAGTGGGGCAAGAGAAAGCTTGCTTATCCTATCGATGACTACACCGAAGGTTATTACGTTGTTGTTAACTTCACAGCCGCTCCTGCGTTCCCCGCAGAGCTCAGCCGTATCTACAACATCACCGACGGCGTTCTTCGTTCCATCGTTGTAAGACCCGAAAAGTAATTTCGAAAGGCGGTTTTGAAAAATGGCAAGTCTTAACAAGGTTATTCTCATCGGAAATCTTGTTGCGGATCCCGAGCTTAAGAAAACCCCTAACGGAGTAAGCGTTACATCCTTCCGTATCGCAGTCGGCCGCCGCTTTGCAAAGGATTCCGATGCTCAGCAGGCAGATTTCATCGACATTGTCGCATGGAGAAGCACCGCGGAATTTGTTACGCAGTATTTTACAAAGGGTAAACCGATCCTTGTGTGCGGCGCTATCCAGTCAAGAACCTGGACAGACCAGAACGGTCAGAAGCGCTATTCGGTAGAGGTTGTGGCAGACGAAGTTTCCTTCGTTGAGCGCAAGACCGATTCCGCACCGCGTCAGGCAGGCACTTTCTATGGTGAACCGCCTGCGGCAAGACCTGCACAGGGTGTTCCGGTACCCGATGCTTCCTTTGTTGAAGTGTCGGCAGACGAAGATCTTCCCTTTTAATTGCGGAAGCTCTTAACTTACAAATTTTTACAGGAGGTAGTTATCATGGATAAGGATACACAGAAGCAGTTCAAAAACCACAAGAAGAAAAAGGTTTGTAACTTCTGCGCAGATAAAGTAGAATTTATCGATTACAAGGACGCTGTTAAGCTTCACAAATATCTCTCCGAAAGATCCAAGATTCTTCCCAGAAGAATCACCGGAACTTGCGCAAAGCATCAGAGAGAGCTCACAGAAGCTATCAAGAGAGCGCGTCATATCGCTGTTATCCCCTATATCAGCGACTGATTTTGTTTAAAAAACAAAAATTGCGGAGTAGCCGATCGGCTGCTCCGTTTTTATTTTGGTTCGCCGTGTCTGTCAAAACCTGTACCGACCATTGGATTTATTTGAAAATCGCATAATTTTCTGCCGAAAAATTCAATAATTGCGAGTTTTATACATGTTTTCTTTGTTTTTTTATTGATTTTTGCATAAAAGTATGATATAATAATGCATTATTGGAATTTATTTTTATATTTTCCACTATCAGGAGGTAAAATCAAATGGATTCACAACAGATCCAAATTCTGATTGCCATGGTAATATATATGGCGATCGTAATTGCCATCGGCGTGGTTTTCGCTAAAAAGGCAAATGAAAATTCAGACAACTATTTCCTTGGCGGAAGATCTCTCGGACCCTGGGTAACTGCCATGAGTGCCGAAGCTTCCGACATGAGCGGCTGGCTTCTTATGGGTCTTCCCGGTGTTGCATATTGGTGCGGTCTTGCGGATGCCGCATGGACGGCAATAGGTCTTGCCATCGGTACTTATTTCAACTGGCTCATCGTTTCCAAAAGACTTCGCCGTTACAGCGAAAAGGCAAACGCCATAACTCTCCCCGAATTCTTCTCCAACCGTTTCCGTGAAAAGAAAAAGATAGTTATGACCATTGCCGCTCTTTTCATCCTCATATTCTTTACCGTTTATGCGGCAAGCTGCTTTGTGACCTGCGGAAAGCTGTTCTCCACTCTCTTTGGTCTTCCCTATGAAGCAATGATGATCGTGGGAGCAATATTCGTTCTGCTTTACACATTGCTTGGCGGATTCCTTGCAGAGAGCGCATCCGACTTTATGCAGGGTATCGTTATGATAATTTCCCTTGCGGTTATCGTTACCATCAGCACGCTTCAGGCAGGCGGCATCGGTGCTGTTATCGAAAACGCAAAGGCAATACCCGGTTTCCTTGATTTCTTCGGTCTTGCGACCCCCGTTACCGAAGCTGTAAACGGAGTTGCAACACAGGTGGTTGCAGACGGTGCTCCCGTATTCGGCAATGCCGCTCCTTACGGAATCCTCACAATTTGCTCCATGATGGCATGGGGTCTCGGTTACTTCGGTATGCCCCAGGTCCTTCTCCGCTTTATGGCTATCCGCGATGAAAAGGAACTCGGACGCTCCAGAAGAATCGCTATGATCTGGGTCGTTATCTCCCTTGCAGTTGCCGTATTTATCGGTCTTGTGGGAAGACAGCTTTACCCCACAGTTCACCTTACTGCAGGCGGCGCTGAAAACATCTTTATCACCCTTGCCACTTCTTCTCTTCCCGCAATTCTTGCAGGATTTGTTATGGCGGGTATTCTTGCCGCAACTATCAGCTCGTCCGACTCTTA
>JAFYUY010000152.1 GCA_017549405.1 Clostridia bacterium
ACTATGCCGCAAACGCAAAAAAGGCAGGACTTGACGGTGTTGTTTGCTCTCCCCTTGAGGCGGGAAAGGTTCACGAAACTTGCGGAAAAGACTTCCTCACCATCACTCCCGGTGTGCGCTTTGCTGACGGTGATATCGGCGACCAGAAGAGAGTTATGACACCTGCCGAAGCCAAAAAGATCGGCTCTGACTACATTGTTGTCGGAAGACCGATCACCGCAGCCGAAGACCCTGTTGCTGCATACGAACGTTGCGTTGCCGAATTTGTAGACTAATACCAGACAAAAATAAAGGAGAATATAAATTATGGAAAAGCTTATTGCAAAAGATCTTTTATCAATAAAGGCAGTTTTCTTCCGTCCCGAAGAACCCTTCACATGGGCAAGCGGCATCAAAAGTCCCGTTTACTGCGACAACCGTCTTACCCTCACAGCACCCAATGTGCGCAACGATGTTGAAAACGGACTTGCAGAAATAGTTAAAAAGTATTACCCTGAAGCGCAAGTTCTTATGGGCACCTCCACCGCAGGCATCGCACATGCCGCAATCACAGGTCACATCCTCGGCATGCCCATGGGATATGTACGTTCGGGGGCAAAGGACCACGGAAGACAGAATCAGATCGAAGGAAGACTCGAACCCGGTCAGAAGGTAGTTGTTATCGAAGACCTCATTTCTACCGGCGGAAGCGTTATTGAAGTTGTAAATGTACTTCGCGAAGCAGGAGCTGAGGTTCTCGGCATTGCCAGCATCTTCACATATGGCATGAAAAAGGGAATCGAAAGACTCGCTGAAGCAAATGTGAAAAATGTTTCTCTCACAAACTTTGATGTTATTGCAGAGGTTGCGGCTGAAGAAGGTTATATCAAGGAAGAAGATATCAAAAAGCTCATTGCGTTCCGCAACAACCCCTCCGACGAAAGCTGGATAAACGGCTGATCCCCTGCCGATACAACAATTTTGATTTTTCGGAATATTAAAGAGGTAATATGAGAAGTCTTATTGATATACTCGACCTTACTGTCGATGAAATAGAAACTCTTATTGACACAGCAAACGACATAATAGATAATCCCGCAAAATACAGCGAAAAATGCCGCGGCAAAAAGCTTGCAACGTTGTTTTTCGAACCGTCCACCCGTACAAGATTGAGCTTTGAAGCTGCAATGTACGAGCTTGGCGGAAACGTTCTCGGATTTTCCGAAGCGCAAAGTTCTTCTGCCGCCAAAGGCGAAAGCGTTGCAGATACCGCAAAGACTATCAGCTGTTATGCCGATATCATCGCAATGCGTCATCCCAAAGAAGGAGCCCCCTATGTGGCATCGCTCAATGCCTCCATTCCCGTCATAAATGCAGGAGACGGCGGACACAACCACCCCACACAGACCCTTACGGACCTTCTCACCATTCGTCGTGAAAAAGGAAAAATCTCCGATCTTACCGTTGGTTTTTGCGGTGACCTTAAATTCGGAAGAACCGTTCATTCGCTCATCACAGCGCTTTCAAGATACAACAATATAAAGATAGTTCTTATCTCGCCCGAGGAGCTTAAGCTTCCGAGTTATGTTAAAAAAGACGTGCTTGATAAAAACGGTATAGAATATACCGAAACCACGAGCCTTGAAGAAGCGATCCCCACCCTTGACATCCTTTATATGACAAGAGTGCAGCGTGAGCGTTTCTTTAACGAGGAAGACTATCTGCGCCTTAAGGACAGCTATATTCTTGAACCGTCAAAGCTTGCACACGCAAAGAGCGATCTTTGCATCATGCACCCCCTTCCGCGCGTAAATGAGATCTCCGTTTCCATAGACAATGACCCCAGAGCTTGCTACTTCAAGCAGGTCCTTTACGGAAAATACGCGCGCATGGCACTTATACTTATGTTGCTTGAGGAGGCGAAGAAATGAATATAGATTCCATCAACAACGGCATAGTTATAGACCACATAACAGCAGGACGCGGCATGCGCCTTTACGAGCTTCTGGGTCTTGACAAAGCGGACTGCTCCATTGCCATAATCAAAAATGCAGCAAGCGGAAAGCTTGGAAAAAAAGACATTATAAAGATCGATGCGGATATCTCCATAGACTTTGACGTTATAGGTTATGTTGATCCCGGTATTACCGTAAACATCATCAAGGGCGGCATTCTTACAGAGAAAAAGACTATCGAGATGCCCGAAAGACTCACAAATGTTATTAAATGCAAGAATCCCCGTTGCATCACATCAGTAGAGCAGGAGCTTGACCATGTGTTTAAGCTCACCGACCGCAACGAATGTGTTTACAGATGCATTTATTGTGAAACCAAAGCAAAATAAAGCAAAAGAAAGGTCCGACAGAAAATTTCTGTCGGACTTTATATTTATATCAGTATATAAATCATCGCCAGCCATTCAGCGAATCAGCCTGTTACTACTTGCAGTTTTATAATTCAGGCATTAGGAAGAAATGCTCCGAGTGCTTTAAGGGCTGAAGTAAGGTGCGAATGCTCTATCTTTCGTGTTTCTCCGCTCTCAGAGGCAAGTGCCGCGGCAGCTCCCGCCGCCTGTCCGGTGATAAAGCATCCCGGCATAACGCGGACAGAAGCCTGCATCTTACGGTCAGTTCCCATACATCTGCCCGCCACAAGCATATTGTCAAAGGATTTTGCAACAAGACTGCGGTAAGGAATTCCGTAGGATTCGCCCTTACCATATCTCAGATCCTTTTCATATTCCTTCATAAACCGCTCGTATTCTTCTTTGTTTGTATTTGAAACATGTATATCCACGGGATAGCAGTATCTTCCTATCTCATCGTCAAACACAGCGCGCTTTATAAAATCGTCAACACAAAGGGTATAATCGCAGGTAACTCTGCGCGATTCACGCACACCGGGTGTTGGTGCGGTCACACAAAGACGCATATTCTCATATCCGTCCTTCAGATATTCCTTATAGTATCTTTCATACTCAAGCACCGATTTTCTGCCCCACATCATAGCTTGGGTCAGAGATACCTCATCTGTTGCATCAAGATCGAATAAATGACCGATATTCCCGCCGCCCATATAGTTCGGCAGTTTGAACATACCGGGTAAATGTCTGTCTTCAAAGCTGAGTACCCCATCTTTATATGCCTGCTCAATATAGGAGTTGGGTGAAATTTTTCTTACTTTGTCCCACTCGATATCCGTCCACAGACTGCAGAGCGTTCCGGGCATCACCTTGCCGTCATTGTTCTCGCCCATTTCACACTCTCCACCTGCCATGGCGCACAGGTCACCGTCACCCGTGCAATCCACGAAAATCTTTGCCTTAACAGCAAAAAGTCCAGATTTTGAATTGCAAACCGCATACTCTATGTGACCGTTTTTTGCCACAAC
>JAFYUY010000153.1 GCA_017549405.1 Clostridia bacterium
ACGGTTGAAAAGAGGGCGAACCCTCGCCGGGGGTTCGCCCTGAATTATTTAAAAAAGACTTATGCGACAGTCTGCCGGGCAGATGATATCTCCCCAAACAAATTGCGATGCCATATGCAAGTCGTTTAGGCGATTTGCGAACCGCACGTTTGGGTATGCCATATGCCAACATTTGCTGCTCTCGCTTGCGGGGGGAACGGATGCCCAGCCCGTCCCGCGGGGTGCGCGTAAATCTTTTATAAAAATCAAGGTGCCGTTTGCCGCGCGTACGCGGGGTGGGCGACCCCGGATAACAGGCAGTAACTATATGAGTTGTGGTAAATTATATTGTTTCGGCCGAATTTTATGCAAAACGCTATTGCTTTTTGCTGCAATTTGTGGTATTATATAGAGGAATAAAATATAATGTCGCATTATGCGGCAGTAAGGAGCATCATGAACAATCAAAACCAATTCAAACCCTATATCCCTGCGGAAAAGGTAACTCCCGAAATTACAGTTACCTCCATCATTATGGGTATGATCCTTGCCATTATTTTCGGTGCGGCAAACGCTTATCTCGGTCTGCGAGTAGGTATGACAGTTTCGGCTTCCATTCCCGCAGCGGTTATCTCCATGGGTGTTATCCGCATTATTATGCGCAAGAATTCCATTCTCGAAAGCAACCTTGTGCAGACCATCGGCTCTGCCGGCGAATCCCTTGCGGCGGGTGCCATATTCACCCTTCCCGCACTTTTCCTTTGGGCATCCGAAGGCAAGATGGACAAGCCAGGCATTATTTCAATGACACTTATTGCGCTGCTTGGCGGTCTTCTCGGTGTATTTTTTATGGTTCCTCTCCGCAATGCGCTCATCGTTAAAGAGCATGGCATTCTGCCTTATCCCGAAGGAACAGCATGTGCCGAGGTTCTCCTTGCGGGTGAAAAGGGTGGTGCAAACGCCTCCACTGTTTTTGCCGGTATGGGCTTTGCGGCACTCTTCAAGTTTATAATAGACGGTCTTAAGGTCGTTGCAGGCGAGATCTCCGTAAGCGTAAAGGGCTTTGCGGGCGAGATCGGCACACAGATATATCCCGCTGTAATGAGTGTTGGTTATATCTGCGGTGCAAGAATTTCTTCATATATGTTTGCGGGCGGTGTTCTCAGCTGGCTTGTTATCATCCCTCTCATCGTGCTTTTCGGGCAGGACATCATCCTTTACCCCGGAACCGTTTCCGTTGCTGAAATGTATGCAAACGGCGGTGCTTCTGCAATATGGAGCTCTTATATCCGTTATATCGGTGCGGGTGCTCTTGCTGCGGGCGGTATCATCAGCCTTATAAAGTCTTTGCCCCTTATCGTAAAGACATTCGGTGGTGCCATGAAGAGCATGGCGGGAGCAAAGGTTCAGTCTTCTGAGCGAACAGCAAAAGAGCTTAGCTTAAAATTCGTTTTTGCTGCCATTGCCGTTCTCACGCTTCTCGTATGGCTCGTTCCTGCAATTCCCGTTTCCTTTATCGGAGCAGTTATCGTTGTTGTGTTCGGTTTCTTCTTTGCTACCGTTTCCTCCAGAATGGTAGGTCTTGTGGGAAGCAGTAACAACCCCGTTTCCGGAATGGCGATAGCTACCCTTCTTGTTACAACTCTTATTCTCAAGGCACTCGGTGTTACGGGCGCTGCGGGTATGGCAAGTGCCATTTCCATAGGCTCCATCATCTGTATCGTTTCCGCCATTGCGGGCGACACCTCTCAGGACCTTAAAACGGGTTATCTCCTTGGTGCTACTCCCAAAAAACAGCAGATAGGCGAAATGGTGGGTGTTGTTTCTGCGGCTCTTGCCATCAGCGGAACTCTCTATCTTCTTGACACCGCTTGGGGATTTGGTTCCGAACAGCTCGGAGCACCTCAGGCAACTCTTATGAAGCTTATCATTGAAGGTGTTATGGAAGGCAATCTCCCCTGGGGACTCGTTTTCATCGGTGTATTTATTGCTGTATTTGTTGAAGTTATCGGCATTCCCGTGCTTCCCTTTGCTATCGGTGTTTATCTGCCTGTTCAGCTTAATGCCTGCATTATGGTGGGCGGTCTTGTACGTCTTGCACTCGACAAGCTCAACCGTTCAAAAGAAGAAAAAGAAGCTATCGCAAACGACGGCGTCCTCTTCTGCTCGGGCATGATCGCGGGTGAAGGCCTTGTGGGTATCCTTCTTGCACTTCTTGCGGTATTCGGTGTTGATTCACTCATCGACCTTTCTGCAAGCATTCCCGCAACTGTTTCAAAGATAGGCGGACTTGTACTCTTTGCAATTATCATTCTTTGCGTACTTAAATTTTCTCTTTGGAAAAAGCGTGAAAAGTAATGAAAAAGCAGACAAATTATCTCGAAAAGGTGCCCGTTAAAAATCCCGATATTGCCTGGAATACTGACGCAGACGGGATCGTTACCCTTGAGATAACAAACAAGGGTGTGTTCAATTTTCTGGCGCAAAAGCTTCTGAAAAAACCGCGTATATCTTACATTCACCTCGACAAAAACGGCAGCTTTGTGTGGCCGCTTATCGACGGAGAAAAAAGTATTCTTATGCTCGGTGAGCTTGTCGATGAACATTTCGGTGAGGAGGCACATCCTCTTTATGAGCGCCTTTCAAAGTATTTTTCAATACTTGAAAGCTACGGATTTATAACCTGGAGCAAATAATGACCAAAAGGACGGGTAAACCGTCCTTTTTGATTTGTGTCGGACGGCAGTGATATGGGCTTTTTTCCGGCTATCTTTTTACCAAATATGTGCCTGCATCATATAATAACAAAGGAGAGTGCAGCCGTGGTAAAACACCGCACTTTTCAAATATTATAAAAAAGGTGTATAAATGGCAAATTTTACAAACACAGCATCGGTATCATATAACGATGTGATAACCAATTCAAATACCGTGCATGGCAGAATTCTCGAATCTGCCACAGTCACAAAAACACTTCTTTCTTCATCCTACACTTCTGACGGCACCCTTATTTATGCCGTCAGCATCACAAACCCCACAGACGGCGTTCTTTCCGATGTTACTGTCTCCGACAACATGGGAGCATATGTTTTTGAGGGAACAACGCTTTATCCACTTGAATATTCTACGGGCTCAGCCAAGCTTTTTGTCAATGGTGCTCTCGTTCCCGTAACTGATGTTACAGCAGGGCCTCCAACCGTGTTTGGCGGAATAGATATTCCCGCGGGCGGGGGAGCACTTCTTATCTACGAAGCAAATATCACCTCCTGTGCACCCCTTGCACGTGGGTCGCAGATAATCAATACCGCAACCGTAACGGGTGCAAACTGCGCATTTCCCGTCAGCGCATCTGCATCTGCAAATGTATCGTACGGTGCAAGGCTTACTGTTTCCAAATTTATAAGTCCCGAAACAATTTGCGGCGGCGGTGAGATAACCTACACTGTGGTTATACGCAACAGTGGCAACCGCGACACGGTGGCTTCCGATAATGTGGTAGTAAACGATGTTTTTGATCCCGCACTTTCGGATCTTTGTGTGAGTGTTGACGGAAATGTGCTGCCATTATCATGCTACCATTACGACAGTACAACGGGCGATTTTGAAACTTTACCCGGAGCAATAACCGTGCCTGCGGCAACTTTTGTGCGTGATGGCGACGGTGCGCTCAACGTAACACCCGGAACTACTGTTTTAAAGATAACCGGCAATATATAAGTTGATTCGGACAAAGCGCGGCGATTTTTTCGCCGCGTTTTTTGCGTTTTCTCTTGCATTTGTGTTAAAATTGGCATATAATGATTTTTGAAAGGGTTGTGGTCATCAATATCCTTTCCGACCTCATTCGTAGTGGCGATTCACTAATTGCCCGTGGGACATTCGTAAAAGTTCATTTAATAAAACTAAACTATACCGGAGGTAAAAAATATGTCGGTGAAAAACTATCTCAAAGAAATCGAGTCCATGGACGAGCAAAAGGTCCTTTCCTACCTCGACGATCTTGCGCTTGAAATGCGTGAACGTGTGGTAAACGCAAAATCCGATTACTATGCCCGTGGCAGAATAATATATGTTTCTGCGCAGGGAGATGACGCAAATGACGGTCTTTCCGAGGAAACTCCCATAAAGACCATCGATAAAATCAAAGAAATGATGCAGGATTATGACACATTTCTTTTCCGCCGCGGCGATATGTTCCGCGGAAGCATCATAATCGACAAGCGTAATATAACATTTTCTGCCTATGGTGAGGGTGCAAAGCCTATTTTCAACAGCTCTCTGCGCAATTATGCGGACCCCGAAATATGGGAAAGCACAGAATGGGAAAACGTGTGGAAGTGCACGATCCCTCTTAAAAATGTCGGAATCGTTCACTATAACACAAGCTACACCTACGGCAACTACGATGAAAAAACGGGTTATATGCTTGTGCTTGGCAGGACCCCCGATTTTACCGGTCCGTGTGATATGAAGGATGAATATACCTTTTATTCCGACCTTGAAACAAGCGTCCTTTATCTCTGTGCTCCCGACAATCCCGGCAAGGTTTACGATTCCCTTGAGATCGGAACGAGAGTAAATTCCATCCGTGGAACGGCATCTCACCTTACGGTGGACAACCTTCACATATGCCATTGCGGTGCTCACGGTGTGCAGGATGTTGTGGGCAGTCACCTCACTGTTAAAAACTGCGTGTTCTCGTGGCTCGGCGGTTCCATTCTCGAAGGCTTTAGAGGCGGAAATACCATTCGTTACGGCAACGGTGTTGAGGTTGGTCGTTGTGACGGTTATCTTGTTAAAAATAACTGGCTTTATCAGATATACGACACGGGTATCACCCATCAGACGGGAACGGGTGCGACGGTCGATGTGCATCAGTACGATGCAATGTACCTTGATAACCTTGTTGAATATTGCT
>JAFYUY010000154.1 GCA_017549405.1 Clostridia bacterium
ATGACGATTTTCATGCCGTGCTTATATGCCGCCATGGATTTTTCACGCAAGCCGCCTATCGGAAGCACTCTGCCGTGAAGCGTTATCTCACCCGTCATGGCAACATCTCCGCGCACAGGGATTCCCGAGAGTTCGGAAACAATAGCCGTTGCACACGTAACACCCGCAGAAGGGCCATCTTTCGGAACAGCACCTTCAGGGAAATGAATATGGAGATCGCGGTTTTTATAAAAATCTTTATCTATACCGTATTTTTCGTAGTTTTTGCGAACATAAGTTACCG
This sequence comes from Clostridia bacterium, assembly GCA_017549405.1. GTDB lineage: Bacteria > Bacillota > Clostridia > Oscillospirales > CAG-382 > UMGS1052. The sequence continues at coordinate 284 of JAFYUY010000154.1, forward strand.
CCGCATGGGCAGATTCCTTCATGACATCTCCGAGCTTACCCGTAAGTTCAAGTTTACCCGTACCTTCCGTTGCCACAGCTTCGGACTGTAAAAGCTCTCCTCCCACTTCTGTCCATGCAAGGCCATTCACGACCCCGACAAGATTTTCATGCAGGGTTTCCGGGTCACGGTATTTGCGTTTACCAAGATAATCGGTAAGATTTAAGGAAGTCACCGAGAAGCTCTTCTTACCGGTTTCCACAATCTTTCTTGCAACCTTACGGCAAAGACTTGCCGCCTCGCGCGAAAGATTGCGCACACCCGATTCTTTGGTATAAAAATCAATCATTTCGCATATGGCATCATCGGTTATCTTAAGCGCCCTTCTGGTGAGACCGTGTCGCTTAAGCTCCTTTGGCAAAAGATGGTTCTTGAATATCGAGATCTTCTCGCTCCTTGTATACGATGAAATGCTGATTATCTCCATACGGTCTATAAGAGGACGGGAAACCGTATCAAGCGTGTTTGCCGTTGCCACAAAAACACAATCAGAAAGATCAAGCGGTATTTCAAGGAAATGGTCGCGGAAATTCTTGTTTTGGTCGTTATCAAGCACCTCAAGGAGTGCAGATGCGGGATCCCCGTGGGCATCGCTCGTGAGCTTGTCCACCTCATCAAGCAATATAACGGGATTCATAGTCCCCGCCGTCTTAAGCGCATTGGCGATTCTGCCGGGCATTGATGCGATATACGTCTTTCTGTGACCTCGTATATCGGCTTCATCTCTGACACCTCCCAAAGACACACGGACAAACTCACGGCCGAGAGCTCGTGCCACCGAAGAAACAACAGAGGATTTACCCACACCGGGAGGACCCACAAGACAAAGGATCTGACCGGAAAGTGAAGGACTCATCTGACGCACAGCTATGTATTCAAGGATCCTGTCTTTCACCTTGTCAAGACCGTCGTGGTCAGCATCAAGTATCTTTTTTGCTGCCGCAACATCATATCTGCCCTTTGATCGTACAGACCACGGAATCTCAAGGCAAATATCAAGATAGTTGCGGATAACAGTGCTCTCGGCAGAACTGTAAGGCATTTTTTCAAGTTTTGAAAGTTCCTTGCGCAGTTTTTCTTCCACATCTTCGGGAAGGGATGCAGCCTTTATCTTCTCATCATATTCATCGATATCCGAAAATTCTCCGTCACCGAGTTCATTCTGTATAACTTTAAGCTGTTCGCGCAGATAATATTCACGCTGATTCTGGTCAATGCGCTGTTTTACCTTTGTCTGCAATTCCACTTCGCTTTCAAGCAAAGTTTTTTCGTTTGCCATAATAACAAGCAGCTTTTCCAATCGGCGCAAAGGATTTATCTCCGAAAGGATATCCTGGCGTGCGGAAAGCTTATATATAACATTTGCGGTAATAAAATCCGCCATAAATCCGGGTTCTCTTATCGCCTGGATGGCAGCAACAATCTCGTTGGATACCTTGGGAAGGTATTTGAGGAACTCCTGAAATTCCTTTGCCGCCTCACGCATAAGAAGCTCTCCGCGCAATCCACCGTTATCGGTAAGCGACACAGAACGCACAAAAACCTCCGCATACATAAGCCCGCCGACATCTTCAACAGAAGAGAGCTCAGCGCGCTTTTTGCCTTCAAGAAGTACTCGCATGTGACCATCGGGCAATTTCATAGCCTGCTTTACTTTTGCAGCCACACCCACTGAATACACTTCGGAAATATCATTTACATCTTTATCCGGATTTATTGCACTTGCAAAAACATAACTATCGGAAGAAAGAGCTGCATTTACCACAGCAATATCTTCTTCCTCGGCTATTTCAATGCTCGTTGGAAGCGCAGGAAAAATAACTACGTTCCTTAATTTGAGCAGAGGATATACATTTTTTTCCACTTTCTCTATGTATTTTGACATTTTTATCTCACTTTCATCGGTTAGATTTTAATTTATGTATTATGAAGATGTCTGAAAGCAAAGTCGAATCAAACACCGAAATATCGAATTTTAGCGAAAAACAGATTTCAAATTGTGAAAATGCGCCAAGTGTTGTTGAAAAAAAACAGCAATTTGTATAATTTTTTTAGAATCATAAGTTTTTTATGTAAAAGCTATTGCATTTATTGGCAAAATATGGTAGAATATCCACATGATAACACAAAACTCAATTTCAGAAAGGCAAGGACATACTATATGGAAAACAGACTCAAGGTAATACTGGCAGACCCCGATAACGAATTCAGAGAAACATGCAGAAAGTCGCTGGACAGAATCAGATTTGAAATTATTGCAGAAGCCACAAGCGGAACTGAGCTTATAGAGAGTGTATGCAGAATGAAACCCGACGTTGTTTTGATGGAACTTTGGCTGCCAAAAATAGACGGTTTGGGAGTGATCGAGGAGCTTTGCTCGAACCATTCAATTCAACGCCCGAAGCTCATCGTTCTCACGGGGGTGAGCAATATGCAGACCGTACACGATGCGGCAATCGCAGGTGCGGATTATTGCATGATGAAGCCGGTTGATTTTAATTATCTTGAATCAAAGATCCTTTCGCTTTTCAGCAGCAACACCATTTTGCGTGCCTCACACAGCAGCAAATCAGACGACCTGGAAACACAGGTCACCAAAGTCATACATCAGATAGGCGTTCCCGCTCACATAAAAGGCTATCAATATCTGCGCACAGCAATACTTATGACTGTCGATGACAATGATATAATAAATTCCGTCACCAAAATTCTGTATCCTTCGGTTGCAAAAAAATATTCCACCACGTCCTCCCGGGTAGAGCGAGCCATACGCCATGCCATCGAGGTTGCGTGGGACAGAGGAGATCTGGATGTTCTGAACTCGATATTCGGATATACCGTTCAGAATTCCCGCGGGAAACCCACAAATTCCGAATTCATCGCGCTTATAGCCGACAATCTGAGACTTAACAACAAGGAATCTGTATAACACCTTTGCGGACAGTATATGCTGTCCGCTTATTTATTCTTTAAGATGCCTTTTGATTTTCTGTCAGCCAAAAAGGTTGCCGCTATGGGGAAAGCTATTGTCAGCAAAGCAAAAATAGCAAGAAACACTATACCGGGTGTTACAAGGATTGCACAAAATTGATTTATAAGGCGCAATGCCACAGCCAGCACATCCCGGCTGAATGTAATAACATACATGCAAAAACAAAACGCAGATAAAACGATCATCGCAGCGTTGAGAGCAGAAATAAGTATCAACGTTTTACTGCGCATAATATATCCAAGAACAGAACAGATCGGCCCGATTGCGCAAAAGCAAGCGGAAAACACAATATCCGCCACAGAAACATCCATGCCGTTCATAAGGTTTGAAACAGGGAGCCTTATCATAAGTATTCCGAGCAAAACCACCCACAAAGCAAGTGCCGCAGCAGTTACTATATTTCGCTTCTCTGCAGAAAAATTATACTCTTTCATCACAAAATGATCCTTTCGGAAGTCCTCCGTCACCGTATTATCTCTTTCAAAACACCCTGAACCACAAAACGCTTATCTATAAGCGTGTTGGTACACGTAACAAGGGTCAATATTTTATCGTCCTTAGTCGGAACAACAGGCAATTTAGAGCGGGCTTTTGCTTTTATATAGCCGAGGAAATTTTCAAAATCCACATCATCAGTAAACGCCACACGGAAAAACTGCTCAGACGGCATCGCTTCATACGCTGCAATCGGAGTGTATACATATATTCCGGCAGATGTATATATTTCTATCTGAGTTTCCAGCATGACCTGACGCGATTTCAGGTTCATAATGGTCTGAAACATTGACTGATCATTCATATTGTGACCGTAAATGCAGGTGTTTCTGTTATCGGAAAGATTCATGCTGTTATTGTAATCGCAAAATATGGAGCCCGATTCGTTTATCTGATTATTCAGATCACGGAAAAGATAATAATTGTTATTTCCTCTGGGAGAGCGCACAACAGGATAATCGACATTTGTGCCGTCTATCTTTATCCACGCAAAAACATTTGAATTTATATGCTTTAAAGCTTCAAGATTAGGGAGCATTATTTCGTATTTGCTATGCAGATCCTCGTCGGCATTAACTTTCTGAAGAACACCGTCATCGGAATAAAGACGGTTTTCGGGAACAGAAGAATTATCCTTGGCAAGATATCCCGCATGATCCGGGAGCATATCGCCCGAATAAAACATATCTCTCATTTCGGAATAATAGTCCCTTGCATTGCTTTTGGATCTTATCTCCAGAACAATATTAACCGCAGATACTGCGATCACAACAAGAAGAACAGCCATTATAAAACGACGTATAAAGTCACCGTTTCTGCGCGATACCTTTTCCGCCCCTTCGGAAAGTTTTATGTCCGATGCTTTAAGCAACGCAAGTAACGAATCGTTTGAAACAGCGCCTGATAGCTTCGGTGTATCTTCTTTTTCTTTGTTCACTTCCCCGCCCCGGTGTTTTGAAGCACTTTCCGAATCGGCAGAATCAGAAAGTATCTCGCTGATGCTGCTTTTTTTCATCGGTCGTGATAACTCGACGGAAGTATCGAAAAGCGAACCTATACGACTGACATCCGGAGTTTTATTTGCAGATTTCTTTTTTTCTTTTGCGGGCAGCACACTGCTCATTGACACAACTTTTTCTTTTTTCACTTCAGGCTTATGCACGGGTGATTCGCCATCATCAAAAACTTTACCAAGACTCAGTTTTGAGCCTTTTTCTTTACCGAAGTTCCGAAAATCCGAGTCAAAGGATATATGCTTACCGATGTGAGCGGAATCTTTAGGCTGCTTAACTTTTTCGGTATCATCTTTATATGGATCAATCTCCATGAAGACCGATGTTGCTTTGACAAAGCTTTCTTCATTTGACACCTCATCCGTATCCGAGGAGTCTTCCGTTTTTCCGTCGTTTACATCATCGGAAGTATTTACCGAAAAGCCGTTGTTGGAACATACTATCGGGTTCTCGCAATCATTTGCGGGTTCGGATATTTCCGCAGCTGTTTCGGGAATTTTACTGTTCTCAGGCGCACTTACTGCAGCATCCGCTAAATTGACCGATGCCTCCGCCTTATTTGATGGATAAAAATGCGCTGTCCCGTGATTATCGTTTATGGCAACATCGCTCATTATACCAATATCGGAATCTTCTTTTGATCGGTTTTGATATGCATTTTTCGATGTGTCAGATGGTTTCACATAAAAGAACGGTTTTACGGCTTTACCTGTGATCCCTTCTCCGCCGTGAACTGCACTGTTTTTTCTGTTATCAGCAGCACCGGGTTTTAAAGATGTTTTATTCTTTTTATTGGATACAGACATGTTTATGACCATCCTTTCATTTTATGTGAAACAAAGCTTGGCATTCATATTCGGGTTTTATATCCTTGATTTACAGCAGTTTTATATCTTAACAACCCGAATGAACTCTGTTATTTGTCATTTTTTTCAGCTGACACGCTGTATTTTTTTTGCTTGTCCTTGTTGCTTTTAAAACTGATCTTAGACTCTTTTCCTTTCATCAGTCTTTCAATATTCTGTCTGTGCATTATAATAACAAACATTGCTATTATAAGTGCAAAGATGACTGACATGGGATTCGAAACGCCCGTATTTGAAAAAACAACAGCGTTTGAAGCATATACAAGCATCGGATAAAGCATTGCGCAAACAACAGAACCGAGTGAAATATATCTCCATATTGCAACTATTATCACAAAAAGAGCAATAAGAATAAGAAAGATCCTCGCATCAAGAAGCAAGATGGTCGTTGCTGCGGTGACTACTCCCTTTCCGCCCTTAAAGCCAAAGAAGCAGGGGTATATATGTCCCAGCATTGCGAAAAATCCCGCAACGTAATTACCGCCGTGAAGAGAACCCACAAGCACCATACCGATAACTATGGCAAAGGCAGTCTTAAGAGCATCCCCAAGAAACGTAAGTGCCGCATCTCCCTTTCCGTAAGTGCGCAGCATATTGGTCATTCCCGCGTTTCCGCTTCCGTATTTGCGTATATCGTCGTGATATTTCACACGGGATATTATAACAGCGAAATTAAGACTGCCGAGAATATAACCTGCAAATGCAGTTATAAAATAACATATTACAAGCATCGGGATCTCAGTGCTGAAATAAGATGCCACGATACCATTCACAAAAAGATTACCGACAACATTGATAAAACCGTTCATTCTTTATGCTCCTTTCGGTCAGTCGGAAGACTTGGCTGTATCATCCTTTTCGCGGATGATAAGCTTTATGGGAGTACCCTCAAAGCCAAAGACCTCGCGCAGTTTGTTTTCAATATAACGCTGATACGAAAAATGGAAAAGTTCCGCATCATTACAGAAAATAACAAA
>JAFYUY010000155.1 GCA_017549405.1 Clostridia bacterium
CTGATGTTCCTTGATAAGGTATTCTTCTCTGCCCGCAAGAGTGTTTATGATATTGCGGTACATATATCTGTGCTGTTCAAATGGCACACCCTTATATGCACCGTTATCAAACCATTTAAGATCGCATTCCGACTGGAATCTGCCGATATTTTTATAAAGTTTTTCACCATTTACGGAAAGACCCGCTTTATCTCCGCAAATAACCATATCAAGATTTGTGGTGGGGAGATTTATTGCCCACGAGAACTTGAAGTTTACGCTCATACCGCCTTCAAGACGCATAAATCCCGTTGCAAATTCCTCAACGTTGAATTCGCGGTAATCGTACTTGCGGGGGGTAAATGTTCCGCTGTATGCTCCGCTTTCCGCAATGCTGAGAAGAATATCTTCCCCCTGATTTGCGATCTTTGTATATGTGCTTCCCGAAACGGTCTCCACCTTCTTATCGCCCACGACCCACAGAAGTGAATCTATGAGATGAACTCCGAGATCGCAGAAAGGTCCGCCATAGTTGTGTTCCTTCATATGGAACATTCCCCATGTGGGAATGCCTATGCGACGTATGAATTCGATGTCGGAAAAGTAAACATCGCCAAGTTCGCCCGAATCAACAAGCTCTTTTGAACGCTGCATATAGTTTCTCCAGCGCATGCACTGGCAAGGGAAAAGCATTTTTCCGCAAGCCTTTGCGGTATCCCACATTTCCTTTGCGTCGGCATATGTAAGAGCAATGGGTTTTTCACACGCAACATGTGCTCCGGCCTTTAATGCCTTTATCGTCCATTCCTTGTGATAAACATTCGGTGTACACACAGCCACAAAGTCGGGGTGAAGTTCATCAAGCATTTTCTGCGGATCAGTATACCATTTTTCCACATTGTGACGCTTTGCTGTTTCACATGCCACCTCACCGCGGATGTCTGCAATGCCAACCACATCCACAAGCCCTTCTGCACGAAGAATATTAAGTGCCGGAAAATGTGCGCTGTTTGCGATCATTCCCGTGCCTATTATTGCAACTCTTAATTTATCCATATCATTATTTCTCCCTGATCTGTTAAAATTCGCCCACAGTTTCGGAAATACCGCTGCGGCAGGAGCGTATGCCCGCAGACAGTGCAGCCTGAACATCTAAATTGAAATCCGCTGATATAAGCTCATACGCTTTTTCGCCCAAAACAAGATTTTTATAAATTCCCGTTGCCACATCATCGCAGCATTCCCCGGGCTTTAAAACCTTATTGGGCGGAGGGGACGGCATATACTGAGCAAAATCAGTATACACCCGCACCTCGGTGCTGTGGCGGTCGGTAACTATTATGCCCTTTGTGCCGTAAACAATGGGGCCTGTGGGGATTTCACCGCTGTTGAAAGTCGTCCAGGAACCCTCGACGTAACCAACACATTCACCGAAGTCAAGTATGAATGCGGAATAATCCTCAATATCCGAAAACTTTGATATGAAATTTTTGCGGATGCCATAAACGCTTTTCGCCCGCTTTCCTGCGAACCATGTAGTAAGAACACAACCGTATCCTGCATAATCGCAGATGGAGCCACCGCCCCTGTCACTGTGATACCACCAGGATTTCAAAAGCTCCTCTTCGGGAAGCTCTCCCGGCTTATAAGGACCCGTTGTTGCCGGACTGCGGTACTGAACGCGGAGTATATCCCCCACCTCACCAGACCGTGCAAGATCATAGGCAAGACGGAATGCGGGGAACCATGCAATAGGCCAGTTGACGTAAAGCTGCGCCTTGCTTTCTTTATATGCTTTGTAAATGCGCTCGGCATCTTCACTGTCAATACACATGGGCTTTTCAATAACAACATTTATTCCCATGGCAAGAATTTTTACCGTAATATCTGCATGGTCTTTTATATCCGTGCAAATAATTGCAAGGTCAATGTCCTTCGAAAGAAGCTCCATGTAGTCTTCAAAAAGCGTAACTTTCGAATCCGCAGGCACATTCTTTCTTATGCGCTCTTTTCGTTCCTCCTCGGTATAAGGCGGAACATCTGCCATTCCGACTATTTCATACATATCGGGGTGGCGGGAAAAATCGTTTGTCATATTGATGACATGGATGTGTGCAAGTCCTATTATTGCCGCTCTGAGTTTTTTCATATTATCACCTCAGAACGTTGTGGTAAGATCAAGAGTAGTTCCGCTCTTTACCGCTTCGGGGATGCGTGTCATGATTTCAAGCACATGGCGTGCGTGTTCTGCGGAAAGCACGGGAGTCTTGTCATTTTCAATAGCATCAACTATATCGCCAAGACAACAGCACTGACTGATAAGAGCCTTTGGAGGATTTACGCCCGGCATTGGGTCTATCCAGCCGCGAATACCCTTCTCAACGCTGTCGATATAAACCTCCGGCATGGGGTTTGTCATATACGGACGGGTAAAGGAAACCGTGCCGTCCTCGCAGAAAATTTCAAGCTGAGGAGTCTTGGATGCCTTTTCACAAAAACCCGTATCAACAAGAGCCATGACGCCTTCGCCAAAATCAAGACTGATTATATATTGGTCATAAAGCGTATCTGTCTTTATCATTTTACCGTCATATGCACCGGAACGCACACGTCTTGTGGGCATCAGTACCTTTGCCATGCAGGAAACTCTCTTTGCGGGACCGAAGATGCTTGTTACTATCTGAAGTCCGTGAACTCCCATGTCCACAAGCGCGCCCGCACCCTCATCAAAGAACCATGACGGATCAGAATCACGATACTGGAAATATTCGGGGCCGCCATGGGCAAGAGTGCATTTTGCATAAAAAGGCTTACCGACAGCGCCTGAGGCTATTATCTGCTTTGCGGTATTGATATCATATCTCATGGGGTGAATGGGAACACACACAAACTTCACATTCATTTTCTTTGCAAGTTCGATCTGTTCCGTAAGCATTTCCACTGTGGGAGCTGCAGGCTTCTGGGAAATAAGATGCTTTCCCGCAGAAAGTACTGCCATATTTATCTCATGGTGAGCCTGAATGGATGCGGAATCTATGGCGATGTCAAAATCACACTTTTCGATAAGCTCGTATACGCTTGTGTAGTGATTGGGAATGTTGTATTCCTCGCACGCTTTTATCGCTCTTTCGGGAACGATGTCCACAGCCGCAACGATTTCCGCATTCGCTTCCTTGCGGGTATTGGGCAGATATTGCCAATTTGCAAAAGTTCCGCAGCCGATTATTGCCACTCGCCATTTTTTATTTTCCATTTTATTTTGCTCCTTTTAAAAAAAGTTGTATTATATATTTACATTTTATTTTTTTGTGGTAAAATAGTAAATAGAAAATATCAACAAAATGGTACACAATATTAACATTGCAAAAAGGAGCGGCTAAAAAGTGTTTTACCGAATTGCTCTTTCCGACTATCCATCCGTCAGCAAAATATATACTGTTACGCGAAATACCGTGTGGCAGATAAGCGAAAAGGAGCACCTTTTAATCATAATAAGGCGCGGAGAGTGCACAATTTCCTGTGCGGGAGAAACCCATATTCTTAAAGCGGGAGATATTTTCTACATTCCCGCAGATGTTTCATATGTGCGCAGACCCGTAGACGGAAAAGTATGCACCATGGTATATATACATTTTACTACAAAATCTCCCGTTTATCAAGAGGATATTTATCAATTAACAAAAAATATTTCCGCAGCGCAGGATGCTTACGACAGCAGAATACTCACATCCGAAAATTCCCATGAAGATTCCTTTACCGTTTATCTTGAATCAAAAAACACCCCGCGTGACACAGATCCGTTTTACCGATGCGTGGCGGGAATCATCTCCAGCTCGTCCGGACGCAGATTCACAGGTGAGTTTAAATGCTCTGTTTATTTATGTGAGATTCTTGCGATCCTTTCGGAAGAAACTGCACAGAAGCTTATTGAGCACAAAAGAATGAATCCGGGAAGACCCGTGCCCGCAAACTTAAAAAAAGCCGTGGAATACATTTCCTCACACTATTCCGAAAAAATAACCCTTGAGGAGCTTGCATCCCACTGTGCAGTTTCAAAGCAACAGCTTATACGCTATTTCAAAGACTCGCTTAACACAACCCCGCTGAATTATATTACGGAATACCGTCTGTCACGCGCAAAAGAGCTTCTTTTCAACTGTCCTCAGCTTACTGTGAAAGAAATAGCGGTACAGCTTGGTTTTGACAATCAGCACTATTTTTCAAGGGTATTTGTCAAAGTCTGCGGTGAAACTCCCTCTCAATTTCGTTACAGAACGGTAAACTACGACAAACTTTCCAAAAAATCATCAAAAAAACCGTGATTTTTTTACGTCTTTCGGCAAAAAAATATCTGTAATAAGATTGACATAATTTTGTTGTGATGTTATAATATTACACAGAACATTTGAATTCACACATTTACGGAGGAAAGCAGAATGCAGGATTTATCAAGAGAAGTACCATACGGAGAACTTGCCATAATCGGCACCCGCGGCACAGAAGCAATGCTTGAACGCATTCAGAAGTATATTGAAGAATGGCGCAAAGAAGAAGGCAACTACATAATCAAAGCCTCGTTCCCAAGATTTGGCACAGGCGAAGGAAAGTGCCTTATTTCCGAATCTGTTCGCGGCAAGGACGTTTTCATTATTGCAGACTGTTACAATTATAACGTAACCTACAAAATGCGCGGAATTGAAATCCCCACCACTCCCGATGAGCATTTTTGCGATCTCAAGCGCATAATCTCCGCAATAGGCGGTAAAGCAAAAAGAATTTCCGTTATCATGCCCATGCTTTATTCCAGCCGCCAGCACAGAGTAGGCGGACGTGAATCTCTCGACTGCGCACAGGCGCTTGCAGATCTTGCATCCTTGGGTGTTGATAATATAATGACCTTCGATGCTCATGACGACAGAGTTCGCAACGCTATCCCGCTCAAGGGCTTCGATAATCTCATGCCCACATACCAGATGCTCAAGTCCTTCTTCCGTCACGAAAAGGATATCGATAAGAGCAATCTTATGATCGTATCCCCCGATGAAGGCGCTCTCGGCAGAGGCATGTACTACTCCACTGTTCTTGGCACTCAGCTTTCCATGTTCTATAAAAAGCGTGATTATTCCGTTATAAAAGACGGTCGTAACCCCATCACATCTCACGAATACCTTGGTGACGATGTAAACGGCAAGGATCTTATCGTTGTTGACGATATCGCATCCTCGGGTGAATCCTTCCTTCACATACTCGACAAGCTCAAGACCCGCGGAGCAAGAAGAATATTCGGTTTCTTCACCTTCGGTCTTTTCTGCAACGGTCTTGACGTTATGGACAAGTATTACGCAGAGGGTATGTTCGACAAGGTATACACCACCAACACTATTTACAACTCTCCCGAGCTCCTTTCAAGAGATTGGTTCGTTGAGGTAAACCTTCTCAAGTATATAGCATATTATATCGAAGCAGTTAATATCAATCGCTCCATAAGCACGATCATTGATCCCTTCGAAAAGATCAAGACAATGCTCTCCAATCTCGAAAACCATAACATGTAAAAGATTTTGCTCTGCATCCTGCACTACGGGATGCAGAGTTTAAATATGTAAACAGGAGTTTTTATGAACGCAATATTTTTAACACTGATAATCATCGGTGTCAGCATGCAACAGGTTTCAAAAAAAGCCTTTAATGCAAGGGTACCCGGCGGAGTCTTCGGTTTTTCTGCAGCAAGCGCCCTTGCCGCTGCCATCGTATTTCTCATAACAAGCGGCGGAAATTTGAATTTCGACCCCGCGATCATCGCCTATTCTGCAGCGTTTGCCACATCATATGTGACCGCACTCGTTTTCTCATATCTTGCCGTAAGTACGGGCTCCCTTTCGCTTTCATCGCTCATTCTGCAATACTCGCTCATAATCCCCGCGTTTTACGGTCTTGTTTTTCTGAACGAACCCGCAAAGACAACGCTTTTTATCGGCATTGCCCTTTTACTCGTTTCCGTTGTTCTCATCAACCTTGAGGGAAAGACTGAAAAAAAGACAATAACTCTCAAATGGGGAATTTATGCACTCCTCGCCTTTGTGGGCAACGGAGCCTGCTCCACAACACAAAAAATACAGCAGATAAGATTTGACGGCAACTACAAAAGCGAGTTCATGATCATCGCTCTTATAATTTCCGTCATCGTCCTGGGCACCATAGCAATAATCACCGAAAAGCGTGCTCTCATCCCAAACCTGAAAAAAGGATTTGTGTGGTATGGTATGTGCGGTATTTTCAATGGCCTTTCAAACTTTCTTGTGCTGGTGCTCTCGTTAAGAATGGCAGCATCCGTAATGTTCCCCGTAATTTCCGCAGGGGGAATTGCCGCCACAGCATTTATTTCGGCATTCATTTACAAAGAAAAAATGTCGGGATTTCAGAAGGCGGGACTTGTTCTCGGAATTGCGTCCATCGTTATGCTCAATCTTTGACAATGGTTGATTCACAAATCATAAAAAAATCCTCGTCGATGTGCACAAGTCCGTTAAAAACAGACAATTGAAAAAAACATCCTCCTATGGTAGAATAAAAATACCATAGGAGGAATTTTTATGCCAAGAAGTTACAGACACATCAAGGATTATGAGAAAGAAATTTTAGAACTAAAAGAAAG
>JAFYUY010000018.1 GCA_017549405.1 Clostridia bacterium
AAGGGAATCACCATCGATAACCTTTCTCTCAAGTTCACCGGCGGTCACGGTATCGGATTTGGTACAACAAGCGATGTGCGCGTCACAAACTGCGTATTCTCATGGCTTGGCGGTTCCGTTCTTAAATGGAACGATAACAAGACTGCAGTAAACTACGGTAACGCTGTTGAAATTTACGGTGGATGCGACGGCTACCACGTTGAAAACAACTGGATGTATCAGATCTACGATACAGCGGTAACTCATCAGCGTTCCTCCTCCACGGGCGACTGCTATCAGGGTAACGTAAACTACCTTTCCAACCTTATGGAATATGTATTCTGGGGCATCGAATTCTACAATGCTCCCCCCACGGCAGATCAGCTTGGCGGCGGTAAGGACAGATGGGACAGACTTACCGAAAACGTTCGCTCTGCATTCAACGTTCTCCGTCTTGGCGGTTACGGCTGGGGCTCCATCACCCGCTACAGAACTTCTCAGCTCTACTGTGGCTCCTCCCTTTCCGAAAACAAGAACTGTATTGCAGAATACAACATTTTCGACAGAGCAACAGGACAGCTTCTCAACCTTCCCTCCAACTCCACCGAGGTTGAAGATAAGAACATCTACATCCAGACCCTCGGCTTGAACTGGGGCAGACTCAAGGGTGTAGCGGTGGGTTGTAACCTCAACTCTGCAAAAAATATTGCAAATCTGTGGGGTGACAAGAACGCCGTGGTTATAGTAATCGATCCCGAAGTGGAACCCGTTGTTCTCAAAACTCCCGAAGGTCTTGCACCTGCAAGCCTTGGCTGATATCAGTTTATAAAAATGCCGCCGACGGTTTTCCGTCGGCGGTTCTTTTCAGCTTGTTGCAAAACCATCAAAAGTTTTCAGAGTCAAAAGGCTCTGCCTGTTGTCGTCGCGTGCTGAGGACGAAACCATTTTTGCGTTCGTAAAGTGCAGGAATGGTTGAAAAGAGGGCGAACCCTCACCGGGGTTCGCCCTGAATTATTAAAAAAGACTTTTGCGACAATCTGAAAAGAGTTGCAGCGTATTTTACGCTACTCTTTTATGATGCTCCGATATTTTATTTTTCGTTTGCCGCATCGATGCGCTTGTTTCGGAAATAAAGGACGATGTCCGTTCCCACCATTATAAGGTTAAGGAAATAGAAATATGTGGGCCATTTTATAACCCCCGTTTCGTGGAATACAAGCATCTTCCACACCACTCCGCATATGTATCCGAAGAAGATAAGGCAGAGGAAGGGAAGACTCTTTCCCTTTGCGGTGCGAGCGTGGTAGCTTTTCATAATGGAAAGCGGCCACGAAAGTCCGAAGCTTATTACCATTGCTGCCTCCAGCAGTTCTTGAACAAGTGCCATTGTTTTGTTCTCCTTTTTTATTGAATTTATTTTTTATTTTATAATTTCAGAAGTGCCTCGAGTATTCTGTCGGCAATCGCGCGCATTCCCTTATCTCCGGGGTGTGCGGCAACGCCTGAATGCTCAAAAAGACCGATCGCTTTCATTTCGTCCATATCGCCGAGATCTGAAAGCTCAACATAAAGCCCATCACATTTTTGCGTGGCTTTTTTTATTCCTCCGTCTGTCCACGTACTGTACCAGAAGGAATTTGTTATTACAAGCTTTGCGCCGTTTTTTCCAAGATATTCGCACAGCTGCATAAAGCTATGGTCAAAGTCGTGTTCTTCGCAGTACTCACGTCTGCAGTTTTCGCCAAGGCGCAAAACAACAATGTCGGGAGCAAAGTTCAGAACGGCGCGAAGCTGCTCCGGGTATTCATCGCAGGAAATGTCAAAATTTATTTCCCAGTCTGCCGCCTGACAAATCATAAAGGAGGTGTCGGGGTGATCTTTGCGGTAATCGTGAATTATAAGATGGCAATAATCCTTCTCTTTACATGATGCCGCCATGCCCCATTCACCGTGCCAGCCGATGTCCTCCTTTATGCCGTGAAGCGTTATGGAATTTCCGATCATGGCAATTCTTTTCTTTTCGCCTGAGGCAATGTGGTATTTTGTTTTTGCGGTGTCAGCAAGCTGATTTTCCGCAGATACGTTGTTGGCATCTATTGAAAGCTTCATTTTTACACCTCAGTTTTTCCAGTATTTTCTGTCAAGGTTGCGGAACTGCACCGCCTGAGCCACATGCTCTTTGCGAATGGTCTCACTTGCGTGCATATCTGCAACGGTACGTGCCACGCGCAATATCCTGTCGTAACCGCGGGCGGAAAGCCCCATTCTTTCAAAGGCATTTTTCATAACATTTTGCGCCTCGTCATCCAGCACACAGTATTTGCGTATTAAGGCGGGAGTAAGATCGCCGTTGGCGCAAATTCCCGTGCCTTCATAGCGCTTTGCCATTATCTCGCGCGCATTTATTACACGCTCGCGTATTTTTGCCGAAGATTCCGCAAGGCTCTTTTCCGAAAGCTCATCGTAAGTGAGCGACGGGACTTCCACCTGAATGTCCATTCTGTCAAGCAATGGTCCCGACACGCGTGACAAGTATTTGTCTATCACCGCACGCGAACAGGAGCACTCTTTTACCGGATGCCCGTAATAACCGCATTTACAGGGGTTCATTGCGCCCACCAGCATAAAACGTGAGGGGAAACGATATCTTCCCCCGACTCTGGTTATTGTAACTTCTCCGTCCTCCAGCGGCTGACGGAGAGCGTCTGTTGCATCTTTTGCAAATTCGGGAAGCTCGTCAAGGAAAAGCACACCATTGTTTGCAAGGGAGATCTCACCCGGCTGAGGGATCTTTCCACCGCCCACAAGACCTGCAGATGACATGGTGTGGTGGGGCGAACGGAAAGGACGGCGGGTTATGAGAGTCTGACCCGCACCGATATTGCCCGATGCGGAATATATTTTTGTTGTTTCAAGGGCTTCTGCAAAATTCATGGGCGGGAGTATTCCGGGAATGCGTTTTGCCAGCATACTTTTGCCCGTACCGGGAGGCCCTACGAGCAGAATGTTATGCATTCCCGCTGCGGCGATCTCGATGGCAAGCTTTATCTGCTCCTGCCCTTTGACGTCCGCAAAATCCGGAATACCCTCGTAGGTAAGATCAAAAAGTCCTTCGGTGGAGCAGGTCGCAGGCTGAATAATGCCACCTTTCAGAAGATGCATGGTGAGTTCGGATATATCTTTAACACCGAAAACGGAAATTCCGTCTACCACGGAGGCTTCGTTTATGTTGTCATAAGGAACATACATTTCCGAAAATCCCGCATCACGCGCGGCAATGCACATGGAAAGTATGCCGTTCGTTTTACGCAGGGCGCCCGTAAGAGATACCTCTCCCGCAAAGCATTTGCCCGAAAGGTCGCAGTCGCACAGTACCGTGCAGCGAAGCATGGCAAGAAGTATGGCGAGATCGTATGCCGTTCCCTGTTTTATCATATCCGCAGGGGCGAGATTTACCGTGACAGACATCATGGGAAATTCGAGACCCGCAGATTTTATTGCCGCCTTTATGCGGTTGTAGGATTCCTTTACCGATGTTCCGGGTAGACCGACAATGTCAAATTTGGGGATAGACTGCGATGCATAGCATTCCACATCCACGATATATCCGTCGATGCCGTTTATTCCCGCACTGTTTACCTTTGAGATCATAAATGATAATTCTCCGTTCGGATTTGTCGAAAGATACTACTGTAATGTGAATTTATTATATCATAATGTATTTTTCTTGTCAACCGAATGTTGAAAAGCGCGGATAAAACATTTTTTATTCCGTTTTATTAAGTTTCAAAAAACATATTTACAAACGGAAAAAAATGTAGTATAATAAAAAATGTTGAATTGGGTTTTGCGTTGGCAAAATGTCGGGAGGGTGTATATTAATGGAAGAAAACAGAGATATATACCGCGCGCTTGTTCTTCGCGGAGCATTTCGCATCCTGCGGCCTGCTTTGTGGTACGGTTTTTTTGTGTTCGTGCTTTTCAGGTATGTCATATTCGGCCCATACGAGATACGTGTTACCCACATTCCCATGTATATAGGGCTTGCAATAGTAATAATGCTGCCCGTGTTTTGTGGATGGATATCCTCTGCTGCGGGCGTTCCGGGATTTTCGGGCATTGTGGAGGATACAAAGATACGCCGTGAGCTTGTGGACGGTCACCGCACGATCACGGGAAGAAGAGGACTTGAAAGCAATCAGGTGCTGGTTTTTACCGTTACCGTGCGCGATTCCCGCGGAAAAAAACACGTGATCTCCATGCGCGACCCGCAATTTATTGATATTGGCTATATAAAAAAGGGAGATTTTGTCATCCACCCGTGGGGATGTGAATACCTTGAGAAGGCGGATAAATCTGCCGACAGCGATATATTATGCCTTATTTGCGGCGAAATGAACAGACGGGAAACCGAGCGGTGCTTCAACTGCAGGCGGACCTTGTGCCGTCGAACGGTCTATTTTGACCGCAACGAATACAGGGAGCGCGGAAGACTGAAATAAATAAGCGAATAATTCTTGTCGCAATGCCCAAAATATAACTGCTACATATTTATTACGAAACATAACCTGAAGGGAGAAAATACATTGATAGTACAGCTGGAAGAAGCTCTGCAGAGCCTTGGCAGACTTGATGAAGAAATAAAGGAGCTTTTCGGTGCTCTTGAGATCGAGACCATGAGAGAAAAGGCGGCGGAACTCGAACAGATAACCTGCGAGCCGGGATTTTGGGATAATACCGAAAATACCCAGTCGGTCCTCACATCTCTTAAAAATACAAAGCAGACGGTGGAAAGCTATGAAAAGCTTGCGGAGGGTGCAGAATCGCTCCGTGCTCTCATTGAGCTTGCCATCGAAGAAAACGACGAAAGCTTTACTGAAGAAATACTCAGCGAGCTGAAGGCACTTGAAAAAGAAAAGGATGCTCAACGTATCCGTGCGCTTCTTTCGGGCGAATATGACCATAACTCCGCAATCCTTTCCATCCATCCCGGCGCCGGCGGAACAGAGGCTCAGGACTGGGCAGAAATGCTTTACAGAATGTATTGCCGCTGGGCAGAACGTCGCGGCTTCAAGGTCAAGGTGCTGGATTACCTCGACGGTGAAGAAGCGGGAATAAAGAGCGTTACCATCCTTGTGGAGGGTGATTATGCATATGGCTACCTCAAGAGCGAAAACGGTGTTCACCGTTTGGTGCGCGTATCGCCTTTGACTCCTCGGGACGTCGCCACACATCGTTCACCTCCGTGGAAATACTCCCCGAACTTGACGATAATACCGATATAGAAATAAAAGAAGAAGACCTTGAGATCACCGCTCACCGCTCCAGCGGTGCGGGAGGTCAGCACGTAAACAAGACCGACTCGGCAATAAGAATCGTCCACAAGCCCACAGGTATTGTGGTAGGATGCCAGACCGAGCGAAGCCAGCTCCAGAACAAGGAAACTGCGCTCAAGATGCTCAAAGCAAAGCTTGTGGAGATCAAGGAGCGCGAAAACCTCGATAAGATCGAAGATATCAAGGGCGAAAAGGCAAATATCGAATGGGGCTCTCAGATACGCTCCTACGTATTCATGCCCTATACTCTTGTGAAGGACAACCGCACAGGCTATGAAGACGGAAATATCTCTGCGGTCATGGACGGAGATCTTGATGAGTTTATGAACGCATATCTTCGTGCCAAGGGCAACTTTATAAAATGATCTTTGCTGAGGAATTCATATATTCCCGAAAGGAGGGTGCTGATTGAAAAAACACAGACGGATGCTTTTCATACTGTCGGTCGTTGCTCAGCTGATATCTGCGTGCGGGGCGGCAGTAATGCTTTTGAAAAAGAAAAAAGGTACAGCAGGACTTTTTGCCGTGCTGGGACTTTTTGGTGCGGTCCTTGCGGGCAGTGTTTTAAAAACGGTGCCTGATAAGACTGAAAAACAGATAAAGAACGCTTGCGACACACTGCAAAAGGACATAGACGATTCTCGTGAAGAAGCTCTTTCAGAGGAGCTTGTGAATGATGATACTCAGAGCTTTTCAAATGCCGTGGATGAGGCATTCTCCTCCATAAACAATGATGAGCAGGAATTTTGTGAAAAAGAGGAAAATGACGGGAACAAAACGCAGAGTTCTCCCGTCCAACAAAACGGAAAAGCCGAGCTTTGGAGGATCGAGAACGCTATAAACATACTGAAAAATGCGGGAGCGGGAAGCGATGCTGAGTTTTCCGATATCGATGCGGGAATTGATGATGAAATTTCAAAGCTTCAGTAATTAAAGAGGAGTGTTATTTTATGAAGAAAAAAATTGCCATTTGTCTTTTGTCCGTGTTGCTTGCAGCGGTAAGCGTTTGCGGATGTACAGATAAAGACGATAAAACAAAAACCGAAAACAGTAATACAGAAAATAACAGCAGCCTTGAAGATATTATTAAGGAAAATGACGGCAAAGTTCCCGGGGATACCATTATTCCCGGAACGGATAAGACACTCGATCAGATCATTGCAGAGGCTCAGCAGAGCGAGCTTGTGATCCCTCAGGGCGAGATCACTGAGATATGGTTTGAAGAAACGTTCAAAGCTTATTATCCCAAACAGCTCAAGGACATTGTTTTCACAAAAATGTATTTGTACGGAGACCTTGAGTCCAATCAACCCGTTATATGTCTTTGCTCCGAAAAACTTTCGGAAATTGAGGTCTTTGCGGTAGCGAACGGCAAAGCGGGGGATGTGCTTTACACGGTCGAAGAGCTTTTGCCTATGGAAGCGATAGTTCTTCAGGTGGAGCTTTCGGAACAGCCTGATATTGGCATGAAATTCAAGGATGAACAGGGAAAAGTATCAAGCTATGCCCTTTCGCGCACTGCCGACAGCTCGGAAGTCGTGATGACGGAAATAAGTGCCGAGTAATATAATAGCGACGATTTTTAAAGAACGATGCAATATATTTTGCATCGTTTTTTTGTAAAAAGTGATGAAATCGAAAGCATAAAATCACTTTTCCTATTGACTTTTTAACAAAATTAAATATAATAATATATGTATAGATATCTCCCTGAAGGAGATTTATATAATTTTTTATCAAGAAAGGAAAAGAACCATGAAAAAGAGTTTTTCAAGGCTTTTCAGCGTAATTTTGGCGCTTGTCATGATACTGTCAATATGCAGTTTTCAGGTAAGTGCCACAACCGGAAAACTGTCGGTGGACACAACCGAATTCACTCTCGGTGAAGCCACATTCCATTTTAAAGACAGTGCTTCGTCAAAAGATTTTATTTCCATTTACTATGCAAACAATCCGGGCGGAACAAATTCCTCCAACGGTGAACTTGCATGGGCATATACAGTGCCTGCATCCGGTACTGTAACTGTTGACGATTTCAGCAAAAAGGATTGGGCTACAACTCCCGGCAGCTATCTTGCAAAATACTGGAGTGCAGACCAATATAAAGTTTGCCTCGACACAGTATATTTCAGCGTGATCGAAGCTCTCCCCGAAGAAAAAGACATTTTCGAATACTATGTTAAAAAGAATGGTACAGGCGACGGACGTTCTGCTGAAGCTCCCGCAGGTACTATCGGAGATATCATAACAGCTATCAATGATGATGGTCACAGAGCAGGCAGTGAAGTTACCGTTTACGTTATCGATAGCGGTGAAGCTGCAAAGACTGTTATCGACAGCGACTGCGTTATCGGTTATAACAGAAGCGGTGTTGGTCAGGTTCCCTCGCATACCGCAACCATAAAGTACACAAGCTATGACGAGAACGTAACTTCCGTTATCGGTCACGTTAATTATCAGGGTTCCGGCAGCAACGCGGCGCATCTTCTCCTTGCAGGTCCTTCCAAGTTCGAGAATATCAACATTCTTGACATGAGAAACTCCAATAATGGCGGTACCGATATTTACCTCGGCAACCACAGCGTTTCTTTTAACGGTGTGAAGTTTATGGACCTTAAGGGTGCAAACCAGGGTACCATGGGCGAAATATTCTATCCTTCCTCCACCCATTTTTTACTCGGTCAGACCAGAGGCAGAAAGATGGTTACCGGCGATGCGGAGGTCTATCTCGACAACGCAAGCCTTATCGGAGATTACATCGCACTTACAGGTTACAACGATAACACCCAGACTCAGGGCATCACCGGAAACCTTACTCTTCGCATAGGCAGCGGTACTCTCAAGAATCTTTATATCAGCGGTACCAAGGCAGATGAAGTAGTTACCGGTAATGCAAGTATTGTTTTCGGCAAGGGTGTTACGGTTTCAAGACTTCTTGCAGCATCCAACGGCAAAAACCTCATTGTAAACGGTGCACTCCAGCTGGTCAAGAACTATGGTGCTACCGTTCCCGCAGGCGCAACAGCGGATGCCACAGCACAAAGAGCATCCAGCGCTCCTTATTACGAAATCACCTCCATGTCTGACGATCTTACCATTGATGTAACTGACACAGCAGGTAAATTCACAGTTTCCACAGATAAGATCGCATATGCCGCAACCGAAGATGGCAGAACTATCTACTACGGTGAAGATGTTCTCAACATCGGCAAGGCAGGTAAATATGATGTTTATCTTGCAGACAGCGTTGAAGAAATCATTGCAAACGCACAGGAACCCTCCCACACTGTAGCATACCGCTTTGACGGATGGGATACAACAGTTGGCGGCGTTATCACTGCAAAGCTTACATACGTTGGCACAGATGGTGCAGCATACTATGTTAAGTTTGGCGGAACAGGCAACGGTCTTACTCCCACAACTCCTATCGGCACCGTAACTGATGCTATTGCTGCCATCAATCGTGCAGGCTATACCGCAGACGATGAAGTTACAATTTATATAATGGATGCTTATGACATCCCTTACCAGGTATGTGCTGACGGCAGCAGCGCAGTTGGCAAGCCCACATATCAGGCAAATCTCAAGTCTGCTGTTACAACCTGGCTCAAAGGTGATGCGTATCCCGAAGCGTGGGAAGCAAAGCTTACTGTTACAAGCTACGATTACGAAGCAACAGGAGAAGCAACACATCTCATGTGGCATGAGGTTTATGGTAAGAACGTAAACCTTACTCTTCATGGTCCCATCGTGTTCAAGGACATCAACCTCATCAACCCCAGAAAATATGACCGTGAATACTTTATCAACGGTTATGACGTAACTTTTGAAAACACAAAGTTCTATCATCTTAACACAGACTACCATAGCGGTAACGGTTTAAAATATGACGGTATTCTTTACGAAGGTCATGCAAACTTAATGCTTTGTAACAGCGCTACGAATGTAGGCGGCGCAGGCGGATATATCAAGATCGATACACCTTTTACCGCCACAGGCAATCCTTACGGAATATGGATCGGCGGTACTTATGATGGCACATTCACAGACAGAGTAACGATCGATCTTGCAAACAGCGATATCACAACCGACCTTTATTGGGGTTCAAAGATATTCACCTTTGAAAAAGGTCTTGATCTTATCGTCAATGGCGGTACTATAAATGCCATTTCCAATAAGGACGGTCAGATCAACATCAATAACGGCTTCCAGCTTATTGCAAATGCAGGAAACGCTATATTTGATGTTCCTTACACAAACAACGTTGTTGTTTCCGGCGGTGAATGGCTGATCAAGGTTGACTCCAACTATATGTTTATCCATCCTACCGATGTTGCAGGTACATACACTGTTGACGAAGGTTTATATGCGGTTGCCGGAGACGAAGAAACAGGTGCAACTTATATTGCAGAAGGCACCCTCGTTCTTCCCGAAGGCACATACAATGTAACTTCCGTACCCAAGGCAGAGCTTGAAAACCTTAAGGTAAACGTTACATTCGATGGAGTTGCCGCAGATGGTATTTTCCTCAAGGGCTATTCCGTTGCACTCCCCGCAAAGAATAATACTCCCGTGGCTGAATTCCTCGGTTGGGAACTTAACGGTCAGGTTTACAAGGATAGTTACAACATTCCTGCAAACTCCGGTGACCTTGCGTTCGTATCCAAGTGGAGCGGCTATGAAGATACAACAGTCATCTACCTCGATGCTGCGGCAGGTAACGATTCCAACAACGGTGCATCCGTGGCCACAGCAGTTAAAACTCTTGCAAAAGCGTTTGAAATTGCAAACACAAAGTCCGAAGGCACAAAGAAAGTAGTTGTTATCGGCGAGATAGAAGTTTCCGGAAAGATGCCCGCAAACTCCTCACGCATCATACTCACAGGCGATGGTACAGGCAATTCCGTATTCGATCTTTACAACGACTGTATCTACCCTGCAGGAGATATCACATTTGAAAACCTCAAGTTTACACACACAACATCCGGCGGCGGTAAGGTATTCTGTACCGATGATTACCATGTGATCTTCGGCGAAGGCCTCACTGTTGACAGCGATTTCCTTGTACGTATCGGTGGTTATGACCACAGCAAGGTCGGAGCTGTTTCCGCAACATTCTTAAGCGGTACATTCGGCACGGTTGAGATCGGTCATTTCTGGATGCAGAACAACCGCGCAAACGTTCCTTCAGCAAATGTTGTTGTTGATGGTGCCAACATTTCAAAGTTCTATTTCACCTCCAACAGCTGGGATGCCAAGCATACCGGTTCCAATTACACAGGTCCCGTTAAGATCCACGTAAAATCCGGCAGAGTTGGTGCTATTGAAACTCAGACCAGCTCCGAAAACGGAAGACTCTATGCCGAATTCCAGGATACCGTTCAGATAATCATCGATGACGGCATCACAACCAACGTTGACAGCGACTTTGCCGCAGCAGCAAAGGGAGCATGGGTTCTCAACGTAGCAAAAGAAGACGGTGCAAGTGTAGAATTCGGTGAAACTGCAGGCACATTCAAGGTAAACGGCACAAAGACCGCCCTTGCAACTGCAGAAAACGGCGCTCAATTCGCATCCACAAACGGTGTTCTTAGCCTTGCGGCAGGAACTTATGATATTGAATTTTCTGATATGATCTATTACATTAACAACGGTGAGCAGATCACTGTATACAGCGACTGCACCATCGACCTTTCCACAGTTAAGCACACAGAAAAAGAAGGCAAGGAATTCATCGGCTGGTCCAAGAATGGTGAAGGCTGTGCACTTGTCGGCGCTCACAAGGCGGGTGACATCATTACTGCAAATTATGTAGACTTCAAGTCTTACGATGCTGAAACAAAAACCGGCGACTTCTTCATCAAGGGCGCTCAGATGAGAACATCGGGCGAACAGGGCTTGCGTTTCATCGTAGAAAAGAAGAACTCCTTTGCAAATGCACTCCCCAATGTTACTGAATTTGGTACTATCGTACTTCCCACAGAACTCACATGGGGCCGTGATATGTTCATCGATCAGGCTCAGGTTGCTGAGTGGACATGGGATTCCGAAACAAAGCTCGTATTTACTCCCAAATCAACAAACGGATATACTCCCGCAAAGGTTGTGGGCGAGAAGCTTTACGCGAAGACTTCCGATGCTGTTCAGTACACACTCTGCATCACAGGAATAACACCTGAAAAGTATTACAGATACTACTCCGTAAAGGCATATATCAAATATAAGGACCTTAACGGTGTTGAACACGTGCTTTACTCCGATTATTACCAGACCAACCTCTACAGAGTTGCACTTGCAGCTCTTGAAGCAAACGAAACACCCACAGAGGTATTTGAAGGTATTAAGGAATACGTTGAAGTTGACCGCAAGGCAGCTTACATGGCAGAAAACTACGATACCAGAAAGCTTCTTTCCGGATATCCCACCACAGCAGATAAAGATCCCAACCATGCAATGTATCAGATGGCAAACGGCATGAAGATCAGAGAAGTTGTGATCGATTCCGGCACGGGCGGAGATGCGGTTGAAATCGCTCACTTTGCCGATACTCACCTCAACTATATCAATCAGAAGGATATGGACCTCGGCGATATCAACACTCTTTCCACATACCGTGGAAGAAGCTGGCTGAGAAACGGTTCCTCTGTTCCCAACATTTCCAACGCTATGGAATATGCAAGCTTCTTTGATAAGGCGGTTATTACCGGTGACGTAATGGACTACTTCTCATGGGGCTGCGCAGAGATCATGCAGAAGATGATCGTTGACCAGTCTTACGGCAAGGTTCTTATGGCTATGGGTAACCACGAGCCCGCAGAACGTATGCAGGCGGATATGTCCGGTCTTTCCGACAAGTACACTCTTGAGCAGAAATACGAAACACTCCAGGAACTTTGGACAAATGATATCTACTATCATTCCGAGATCGTCAAGAACGATGAAGGTACCGAAAAGGTAATGATAGTTGTTATCGATAACCAGCGCGATAGGTACTGGGGCGATAAGCAGGCAGAACCTTTTGCAAGAGATATTGCGATCGCACGCGAAAAGGGCATTCCCATGATCATGTTCCAGCATGACCCCATATGTACCAGAAATCCCGCTGAAAAGAAGGCGACATGGTTCTATGAAGTTGGCGACGGCAGCGGTATCCCCTGCGATATGTCCAACTCCTTTGCAGGTAAGCCCGGTTCCGATGCAGACACAATGAAGGTTTATAACCTCATTGTTCAGAACCCTGATGTTATTAAGGGCGTATTCTGTGGTCACTGGCACAATCATATGTACACAGAGATCCTTGCTCAGAACGCAGACGGTTCGTTTATGACAGATGCTAACGGCGATTACGTTGTAATTCCTCAGCATGTTGTAACTGCAAACGCTTACGGCAAGGGTAATGCAATAAAGATTACTATCAAGTAATTTTCAAAAGCATAAAAATATGGCGGCTGAATCATTTTGATTCAGCCGCTTTAGTTTGTTGCAAAACCATCAAAAGTTTTTTGATAAAAACTTTTTACAAAAGAGTTTTCAGAGTCAAGAGGTAGTGCCTCTTGTTGTCCTGTGCTGAGGGCGAAACCTTTTTTGCGTTTGCAAAGCGCAGAAATGGGTGGACTTCGACTGTTTCACGGTCGAAAAGCGGGACCCATTGGTGCGGATACATCACAGAGGTTCGCTGATTTTAGACCTTATCGACAAACTGAGGGGAAGGCATTAGCCTTCCCCTTTTTGAGTATGCCGTTTTAAAGAGTATCAGAGGTCTGTCACAGCAGGGTGTGATAATAATATATGGGCAGCGCACTCCAGCCATGGCAAAGGCTGCCTGCATCGTCAAACGCACTGCACCCGTCTTCGGTTTCCCACACAGTGCCCGTGCCGTATTCCAGCATTGGAGTAAAGGTCTTTTCGATGTCGGCAATGATATAATCCTTGTATTTTTCTCTGTCGGCTTTAAGAAGTGCATCATAGCAGAAGCATTTCATGCTGAGAGAGATGGGAGTGAGCTCGTGTTCGCCCGTGATATATGTGCAGATATCTTTTGCAACATCATCTGATGCCGCACCGCACAGAATCGCAAGGCAGTTGCCGAGAACGCTTGCGGTGGTTTTTTCGGTGCGGTCGAAGTATATTTTCTTTTCCTTGTCAAAGAAGTTTTTGTTTATGCCGGAATTGAGCTTTTCAATAAGCGCATCAAAGTCATAGGGTTTTTTAAGGCCTGCCTTGTCGCATATTCTTGAAAAAGCCGCAAGGTTTACGGAAAGTAATGCGTTGAGAATGATATCAGGCACAGTGGCGTCGATCTCGTGATATCCGTCAAGCTGATTGCACCATTCATAAAAATTCCAGTAATCCTTGCCGGAATAGGGCAAAACACAGCCGTCATCTTCGTTCATGCGGCGCACAAAAACGTCCATGACCGAGCAGAGCTTGGGATATACCTGCGCAATAAGCTCCTTGTCGCCCGAGTAGTCCAGATATTCCTCACACTGAGTGAAATAATGAAGTGAGAACGAAGGTATTTTGTATACTCTCGGCACGGGATAGGTTATGGAAAGAAGGCCGTCTGCCTGATTGTCTTTTGATATAAGTTCAAGGTTTGCACGAGGAAATTCGAATTCCTTAAAAGCGTAGTAGCCAATAAGCATCTGATTTCGGCTGTCCATGGTGTAAAGTGCCTGCTCACGCCACGGGCAGTCTTCGTAATGCTCGTGCATGCACAGTGTGAGGGTGCGCACGCAGGCATCGTAAATGGCATTCTGTTTTTGCGAAAGTTTTTCGGGGCGTGCCTGCTCCTTTACGGGGTAGACCGTGGGAACAATGGCAATCTCGGCATCTTTCAGCGGAACCTCCGAGAATATTTCAAGGTATTTGCAACCCAGTCTTCTGAAGTGATTTGTGTATTCCGTAACACCCTTTTTAAGAACGAGCTCCACGCTGAAATCACGGTGACCGATAAGGCGGCGCACGCATCCGTCTTCAATATGTTCTCCGTAGGATATGAGTATTTTCTGCTCGCAGGGAGATTCTATCTTTACCGACAAAAATCCAACGGTGTTAATGCCGAGGTCAAAGAGAATGTCGGTGTCGGTTATTTCTTTTATCTTTTTACCCTGTACGGGCGGTAAAAGTTCCAGCTTCTTGCAGGGACGGATGCGCATGGTTGCAGGTCCGTCGATAATATGTGCAGGGGCAAATCCCGAAAGCTCGCCGTTTTTCCAGTTGTCATCATGGGTTGCATCGTAAAGGAACGAATATCCCAGCTGCACCGTTATGCCCTTGCAGTAATGATTCTTATATGAGGGACTCTTGCGTGCCATAATGTGCTCGCCACTGTGACAAGTCGTTTTTCCGTCCTCGGAAATTTCAAAGATCACGCCTGCTTTTCCGGGGTAATATACCGAGGAAGTGTCGAGTCCGTAATACCACACAAGAACTGCAAGGCTGTTTTTGCCATCCTTACAGTATTTTGTAATGTCCACAGAGTCATAGACTTTGTCATAGGGGTAGTCGGCATACTGACCGAAGGTTGCAAGTTCACCATTTATATATACGGCATAGTTGCTGTCGGCGGATATGTTGAGAATGGCGTTTTTGCAACCGTGGAAAAATTCCGTGAAAAACTCGCCGTATTCGTCGTTTTGTGCAGAGTTTCCGGTCCATATCCATTGTGAATTTTCAAAGATTTTCATTGGTTTTCCTCCCGCCTTTCGGCATATGGATAAAATTACGGGGAGTATTTACTCCCCGCACGGTTTATTAAAATACTTTTCCGGGGTTAAGAATGCAGTTGGGGTCAAAGGCGGATTTTATTCCGCGCATGAGCGAAAGCTGAGTTTCGCCGTAATCTTCGGCAAGAAAGCCTTTTTTGGCATAACCTATGCCGTGCTCACCGGAAACAAGACCGGAAAGCGCACGCGCTTTTTTGTAAAGAAGATCAAAGGCTTTTTCAAGGGCATCTTTCCATGCCGTGTCAGCAAGATCGTCGCGGCACACATAAACGTGAAGATTTCCGTCGCCTGCGTGACCGAACGAGGGGATGCGCACACCGAGCTGCTTTGAAACCTCGTGGGTGTAGAGCACAAACTCGGCAACTTTATTGCGGGGAACCACAACATCACACTCGTCCATTTCGGTGGTGGATGCCTTTATGGCTTCAAGGAATGCACCGCGGGCAGACCACACGGAGCCCTTTCGTTCTTCTGTATCCACAATAAGGGCATCTGTGGCGCCGGCACCGATACAAAGCTCGGCAACCTTATCTATTTCCGCATCAACAACGCTCTTGTCGTTTCCGTCAACGGTAAGGATCAGGTATGCGGGGGATTTTTTGTCGGGGAAGTTCTTGCCTAAATATTCCTCGCTGAAAAGTATGGTGCCCTGTTCCATAAATTCAATGGCGGTAAGGGAAGCACGGCTCTTTATAAGAAGGGGAACTGTCCCAATGGCATCGCTTATAGAGGTGAAGGGAACAAGAAGCGAGGTGGTGATCTTAGGCAGAGGCACAAGCTTTAGAACTGCCTCGGTAATGACTGCAAGGGTACCTTCGGAGCCTATTATTAAGTCCTTGAGCGAATAGCCCGAACTGTTTTTAACTACTTTGCCGCCAAGGGTCACGATTTCTCCCGAAGGAAGAACGGCAGTAAGTCCGCGCACGTAATCGCGGGTCACACCGTATTTTACTGCGCGCATTCCGCCTGCGTTGGTGCTTATGTTTCCGCCGATGGTGGCGCTTTTTTCTCCCGGGTCGGGGGGATAAAGAAAATCGTGTTCCTCGCAGAATGCGGCAAGCTCCATAAGGAGCACGCCCGGCTGCACGGTAACGGTGAGATTTTCTTCGTCAAGCTCTAAAATTTTATTCATTGCCGTGGTCTCGAGCATTATTCCGCCGTGAAGCGCAACGGATGCGCCCACAAGTCCCGTTCCGCTTCCGCGGACAACAACAGGTATCTTGTTTTGAGAGGCATGCTTCATAACAGCGGCAACTTCCTCGGTGGAGAGCACTTTAACAAGTACTTCGGGCATATTGGAGATACCGCCAAGCTCGTCATGGCTGTAATCTTCGCTGATAGATTCACCATACAGCACACGGTCGGCAGATGTTGCGGCAATAAGTGCGTCTATATCTTTTTGTGTTACCTTGTTATACATATCACGCTTTGCCTCCCTTTATTTTTTCAATAAGTGCGGGAACGATCTCATAAAGATTTCCCACAAGTCCCACGTGCGCCACGTCGAAAATCGACGCATCGCGGTTGTTGTTTACTGCTATTATGTAGTCGCTGCCCTTCATTCCTGCCGCAAACTGAACAGAGCCCGAAATTCCAAGGCATATTATGAGTTTTGGTTTCACGGTTCTTCCGGAAAGACCTATCTGGCGCTTGGGGGATATCCATCCCGCCTCAACGAGCGGGCGGGTTCCTGCAAGCTGTGCGCCGAGGAGTTCGGCAAGCTCCTTTGCCATGGCAAGGTCGGATTCTTTCTGGAATCCTCTGCCGCAGGCAACAACTATATCCGCTTCGGAAATGTCTATTTCTTTTGGTTTTTCTTTTGAACAGATTATCTCGGTGCCGCTTTTTTTCATGGCATCGGTTATATCCATCATCACAAGCTCGCCGTATGCGGCATCGGTTCTTTCAGGTGCGGAGAATATCTTGTATCGCACGGTGCAGAACTGCGGACGTGCGTTGGGGGTTACGATCTGTGCCATGATATTTCCTCCGAAAGCGGGACGTATCTGCACAAGGTCGGTGTTTTCCTTCATCTTAAGAATGGTGCAGTCGGCGGTAAGTCCCGCACCGCAACGTGCGGCAACACGTGGAGCGAGGGAGCGACCGAGGTTTGTGGCACCGACAAGAATGCTTGATGGTTTTATTTTTTCGATAAAATCATAAAACGCTTCGGAATATGGGGTGATGGTAAATTGAGAAAAAGCTTTGTCGTCATATACAAATATTTTGTCCGCACCGTAATGCAGAAGCTCCGATGCTTTTTCCTTTATGTTATCACCTATAACAACACCGTAAACCTTGTGACCTATAACGTCGGCAAGCTCACGCGCTTTTCCGAGCAATTCAAGCGTTACGGGGTGTATTTTTCCGTCAACTATCTCGCAGAATACGCAGACTCCGTTCCATTGCGATTTATCAACAGTCTTTGCTGTTTCGTCCTGCCAGGAAACAATGCCTGCAGGTCCTTTTTTCACGCAAAGCTTACAGCTTTTGCAGGCGGCATTTACGGAAAGCTTTCCGCCTTGGTATTCCAAAGCGCCGAAAGGACAGATATCGATAAGCTTTTGTGCATTTTCGGGGGTCATTTTTTCATTATTTATAATAAGTCCCATAAAGCTTTTCCTCCTTATATGAATTTGCGGGTGCTGAGAAGCTCAAAAAGCTTGTCGCAAAGCTCGTCGGATGAGCCCTCGGATATTTCCTGCCCCGAATTTTTTTCTGGCGGGAAGATCCGCTCGACCTGTGTGGGAGAACCCTTGAGTCCAAGCATATTTTCGTCAGCATCAGGAATGTCTGCCACGGAATAAACTTTTATGAGCTCGTCGCAATCCATGCTCTTTTTGCGGTTATAGGAAGGAAGACGCGGTGTGTTTGCGTCTTTTTCGATGGTTATAAGGCAGGGGAGCTTTATTTTTGCGGTCTGTATCACGGTGTCAAGATCTGCTGTGACCGTTATGTATCCGTCACGGCATTCGAGTATCTCTGTGACATTTGCAATGTGCTCAATGCCAAGCCTTTGCGCAAGCTCGGGTCCCACCTGTGCCGTATCACCGTCGGTGGTCTGTTTTCCGCAGATTATGATATCGTATTCGCCGAGCTTTTTTATTCCCAGAGCCAGAGCGCAGCTCGTGGCGGCAACGTCTGCACCGCCGAACTTTCTGTCCGATAACAGTACGCTTTCGGAAGCACCCATCCATAAGGTTTCTTTAAGCGCTTCTTTTGCCTGGGGAGGACCCATGGAAAGAGTCTTCACGCAGCCGTCTGTTTTTTCTGCAAGCGAAAAGCCTTCTTCAAGGGCAAAAAGGTCATAGGGGTTTATCTTACTGTCCACACCATCACGGATGAGTACACCCGTAACCGGGTCTACTGCAACCTTATTTGTGCCGGGAACCTGCTTTACGCACACGATAATATTCATAAAATGCAGTTTTCCTTTCGTAAATTACTTGTTTTTTGTGTTTAAAATTCAAAATGTTATGAAATACAAAAATATACATATCAATTATAACACTTTCACGGAAAAAGTCAATGATTATTCATCAATATACACAAAAAAACCGACGAATTTTCGTCGGCTTTGTTAAAAAGGTAACAAATAAAGGCTGCGGCATCAAAGATATCCTCGTATATCCACGGCAAGCTTTTCCTCAAGATTCGTAAGGCGCTTTGCAATATCCTTTGAAACCTCGTCCGCCGCTTTGTATTTGTTCATATATTTATTAAGGGATTTAACACCCATGTTGCAGCCGTCGGTCATAAGGTCTGCCACGGTGCTGTCGGAATCGTTGACGGAAAGCATGACGTTTGTCTTGAGCCACGACATACCTTTTGCCATAGGTGAGGGGTCTTTGCCGTCATCACCGTAACGGTCGAGAAGTTCGGTTATTTCTCTGTCGATCTTCTTGTGCTCAACGCAGCAGGTGTCAAGAGTATCACGGAATTTTCTGTTGCCAACGTAATCCATAACATCATTTATGGAAGAAATTCCCATTTTAACTCCGGCATCGCATTCGCGCAAGAGCTTTACTGTATCTTTTTCTATCATATTTATAAATGCGCTCCTTTCGGTTTTTATAAGAAAAGTTTTCCCCGAAAAACTTTTTGTTATTCGCATACCGCCCGGAAATTATTTTTCCACATATATTATATATATAAAATCAAAGCATGGCACGGAACAAAATCAAAAATACTGCGTCATATATGTTGTTACCGCAAAAGGCGGCAACAAGTATACACAGCGATTGTTTGCGCATACAGGGGGGTCCCCGCTTTGCAGGGGCGTGCGTGCTTTAACACATACTGTTACAAAAAAACGCGCCATGTTACAGTTGTGTTACAAACACTCAAAAGGTATTGCAAAATTTGCGATTGTGTATTATTATATCAGTGTAAGCAGAACGGGTGGCATCTAAAATGCTTTCCGTATCATGCTACATAAAAAATTTTACAGGAGGATTTCCAAATGAGAAAGACAACAAAGCTTCTCTCTCTCGTACTTGCGGCTCTCATGCTCGTTAGCATGTTCACAATTTCCGCAGGTGCAAAATTCGATGACGTTTCTGTTGAAGATTCTGCTCTTTACGATGCAGTTGAACTTCTCAACACTCTCGGCGTAGCTAAGGGTACCACAGAAACAACATTTGGCCCTGGCGAGAACGTTACTCGTCAGCAGATGGCAGCTTTCATCTACAGACTTATGAAGGCAGGCCGTAGCGCAGAAGGCGGTACAAACGATTCCGGATTTACCGACCTCGATGATTCCACATTCTTCCACATGATCACTTGGGCTAGCCAGACCGGTGTTATCAAGGGAAGAAACGCTACAACATTCGACCCTAAGGGCGGTATCACTCTCCAGGACGCTTACGTAATGCTCGTTCGTGCTCTCGGTTACGAAGATGACACTGTTCTTCCTTATCCTTTCGGATACATCGATCTCGCTGAAGAAATCGGCCTCGATGAAAACATCCCTTCCGATGTTAATTACACAAGCACTCTTAACAGAGGCAACGTTGCAATTCTTCTTGCAAACGCATTCTACGCAGAAATGAACAAGACTTCTGTTGAGTACAAGTTCATCTCTAACAAGTACACCGACGCTAACGGCGATCCTCAGATCACTTGGGCATACGCAGCAGTTGAAACTGCAGCTACAGTTGCTAAGGACATCTTCGGTGTTGTAGAAGAAACCTTCAAGGTTAAGGCTACAAACAACTACACAATGGCTGGTTATTCCGCTGTTACTGAAGACGAAGTAGAAATGCTCGTTGGTAACAGAATTGATGCAGACGGCAAGACAGTTAACACTAACGAAGAATGGAAGCTCGCAGACTTCGGTCTCGAAGGCAAGTCCGATGATTACTTCCTCGCTGACATCACTCTCTTCGTTAAGAAGGACCCCGAAGGCATCGTTAAGGATGACGTTGTTGTTGCAGCTAAGTCCAACCTCGTTAAGAAGATTGTTGCAGCTTCCGATATCGTTATCGACAGATCCACAAAGACAGATGCTAAGTACTATGACGGTGGCGTTAAGTCCAACACTGCTGATAAGGTTATGACAGGTCTCATCTCCTTCGGCGGCATTGATGCTTACCTCGACGCTGTTGCAGCTCCTTACGCATACAAGTCTCTCGGTCTCTACGGCAACAACAAGGCTGCTGTTGACTTCATCACTCTCAACTCCGTTACTAACGAAGAAGGCGTAGCTAAGTTTGTTTATGCAAACACAGGCCTCAACTTCGACGGTGACTTCGACACACTCTCTGGTAACAACGCTTACGAAACTCTCAACGATAACTTCGCAACTGCATTCGGTTACGTTTACAATGATGGTCTCTACGAAGCAGAAGTATACGACGCAGATGGCGACGGCTACGCTGAATACGTATTCTTCAAGCAGTACGACTTCATCAAGATGTTCGACAAGAACACCAAGTACATCGGTCTCACTTCCACAATCACCGAAAAGGATAAGACAATCGTTGGCGGTGTTAAGAAGGAAGACATCGTTGTTGTAGGCGACTGGAACGACGGCGACGCAGTTCTCGTTTACGCTTTCGATAACAACGGCTCAACTAACATTGCTACAAACTACGATTACATCGAAGTTAAGGAAGCTATCACTTCCATCGAAACAAAGGCTAAGACAAAGAAGACAAACGCTAACGGCGCTGATGTTTACACATTCACCACAGGTGAAACTGTTGACTACACTGACTACGCTGACAAGATCGTAGGCGGCGCTCGCAACGATGCATTCACTCTTGGCAACAACACAATCATCTGGATCAAGGGCGACGTTCTCCTCTACACTTCCGCAGTATCTACAAGCAACTTTGACGCTACTGCAAACTACGCTCTCATCCTTCCTATCGACGCTACCACAACTCCTGTGACAACAATCAAGGTTGTTGACAGAGTTATCGACGGCGAATTCGTAGAACAGTTCTACGTAAAGGCTCTCGTTGACGGTACCGTTAAGACAGTTCTCCTCGGCGAAGCTGTTAACGCATACGCTAACCCCATCGGCTTTGCTGCTGATTCTAACCTCAACACAATCAAGGTTAAGGAAGCTGCTGACGCTAAGACTCTTATCGACACATACTTCCTCAACAAGTTCGCAACTTACACCACAAACGACGATGGTTCCTTCAACTTTACCCAGACTCAGTTCAACGGCAGCATGAGCTCCAACCTCGACGCTACCGCATATGTAACTGCTACAAACGGTAACATCGACCACGTTGCAAGTGCAGTTTATAAGCTCACTCTCGATGGTACACAGTACCAGGTAGCTCTCCAGGATTACTCCAAGGTTGTTATCAAGTCTAAGGACGATGACAACGAAGATGTTTACACATCTTACGATGCAGCTACTCTCGGCAGAATCGAAAACACCAACCTTACAGGCGTTAAGATGATCCTTGTTAACAATACAAAGGGTAACATCGAAAACGTTGGTATCCTCTATGCAGAACTCGTTGGCGAATTTGGTTCTCCCACAGCTCTCGACTACAGAGTAATCATTTCTTCCTACGAAGAAAAGGCCGGCAGCACTACTAAGAACTATGTAGAGCTCTTCAACCTTGTTGATGGCACAACCGAAACAGTTCTCGCTTCTTCCGCTCTCGCAACCGCAGGTATCGCAAACAACAAGATCGTTGAAGTTAGAGAAGATGGCAAGGCATACGCTATTACAACTCCTGCTGCTTCCTTCGTTCAGAACAAGATCTTCAAGAACGCGTTCACAACTGCTAACGCTACCTACGATTCCGGCATGAAGCTCCTCACATTCGTAAACGATGCAACTTATATGTACTCCATCACCGACGAAACAACCTTCATCTACTATGAAGATTCCAACGGTGAAAAGGAACTTGCAGATGTTTCCATCCTTACAAACAAGGGTAACACCTACAACGATAAGTTCAACGATTATGAAAACAGTCAGACAGGTGCATTCGACATCTACGTAATTGCTGACAACGATCCTACAGATTACAACAGCAACGTTAAGATCGTTAAGCGCATCATCGTTTGCCCCACAGGTAAGCTTGTTGCTTAATTGTTCAAAAACCTTATAAAGATTTTAGCACCCGGCAGAAATGCCGGGTGTTTTTTTGCATATATGTGGATGAGTAACATAAAATTATATGTTACAAATGTGTTACATTTCACTTTTAACTGTTGATATTTTTGTGCATTGTTGTTATAATGTTTATGATAAATGGAGTATAGGCGATATTTGTGCCCTTTTGGCATTTTCGCCGTTCTGTTTACGGATATCCGAAAAGATCGTATATCCAAAAAAATCACAGGAGGCATAATCTTATGAGAAAATTAGCAAAGTTCTTATCTATGGTTATTGTCGCTGCAACCCTTGCAAGCCTTTCCACAATCACATCTTCCGCTGCAACGTTTACGGATATTTCCTCCAAAAACGAAGCTCTTCAGGAAGCTGCTGAGATCCTCAACAACCTTGGCATTGCAAAAGGTACAGGCGAAGGAACCTTTAGCCCTAAGGACAAAGTAACACGCGAACAGATGGCGGCATTCATGTACCGTCTTATGAAAGCCGGTAAAAGCGTTGAAGGCGGCGATAATGTTTCGGGATTTACCGATCTTAAAGACCCCACCTTCTACTATATGATTTCCTGGGCAAATCAGTCCGGCATCATTAAGGGTCGTTCTGCCACACAGTTTGACCCTAAGGGAAAGATCACTCTTCAGGATTGCTACACCATGATGGTGCGCGCTCTTGGTTATGAGAACTACGAAACCATTCCCTATCCTTATGGATACATAAACATCGCTGAATCGCTCGACCTCGATAAAAATGTGAAAGACAGCATTGCTTATACAGACGAGCTTACCCGTGGAGATGTGGCTGTTATTCTTTACAACGCTCTCTATGCTCACATGAACGAGACATACACCGTAAATGTAATGCCTCCTCCGGAAATGTACAGCACAAACACTGCGCTTACTCCCATGACCAAAGAACTTCCTGAGACCGTTTGGCACAAGATCTTCAATGTAACGGAAGTTACCCGCCGTGTTGTTGCAACCCCTAATTTTGCTGTAGACCTTTCCAAGATCGACTCTGTTCTCAAGGCAGGCAACTCCGAGTATGCGGTTTATAAGCCTACAGGTGTTGAAGCGCCCGACGTTCCTCTTATATACACAGCTGCAGTTTGTGTAGAAGATGAAATTTACGGCACAAAAAGACTTGCAAAAGAAGAAAATGCATACAAATTCGCAGATCTTGGTCTTTCCGGCAAAGCTGATGACTACTTCCTTAAGGATCTTACCATGTATATCAATCCCGAAGGAAAAGTTCTTGCTTGTAAGGCAGACGGTAAAACAGGCTCCGGCAGCATTTCTTTCTCGTATCTTTCCGGTACCGATAAATATAAGTACATCAAGAATTACACCGATGGCAGCACCAGCACTACCAAGATCCGTAACGGTACTGTAGGCATCGGCGATGCCAAGGCTTACTTCTACAACAAGCCTAACGATATAAACACATATGCGGTTACCCTTTGTCCCACTGAACGCGATGACGATGGCAGACTTACTTATACCGCAGGTTATATGTGGTACGGTGAAGCGCCTTCCTCGCAGTTCACATATGAATTCCCCTACGTTGAAGCTACTAAAGTGCAGTTTAACATCGCACAGTCTTCTAACGATACACTTCTTGCCCACATTGCAAGTACTGCTACTAACAGCGGCAGATACTTCTGCGATTACTTCGACACAAACGGCGACGGCATCATTGAATACGTTAATGTTATGCCTATGACATGGGGTCAGATCGTTGTTCAGTCGGGAGACAGAAATTCCACAAAGGCTCTGCACACAGGCGATAGCAAGTATCGTGCAGCATGGAATGCTTCCACCAGATTCCCCACCATCTACATCAACGAAGACACAATAGTTGAAGGCGGTTCTTACGAAGACGGCAAGCTTGTATTTGCATATGTTTCCGGTCCTGCAAACTATGTTCGCATAGCATCCGATGATGTTAACAACGGAATCGGTAACTTCACCTCCACTATTGTTAAAAAGATCTATCAGAAAAACGGAGCTAGTGCAAATAATGATTGGCGTGGTGACAACCAGCAGTCCGTGTTTGAAAACGGCATTACTCTTGGCGCTTGGCAGTCAGGTAACAGAATCGTTGGTCACGTTAATTTCGAACGCACAGGTCTTGTTGCTATTTCCACCGATAAAACTGCGAGTGATGGTTTTTCCGGTAGCTTCCAGAGTGCAACCAAGAATGTCGGAACATCCCTGGAGGTTTACCACCATGGCAATCAGCCTCTCTGGGCAAAAACTGTTGCTGCCGACGACCTTGTAAATGTTGGTGAAGATTACGCTATCATCAAGTATGCCGATAAGAATGCAGGAAAGGTAGTATTTGAAGCCGGCGGTATTGAACAGGATGCTTCCCTCACATACTCCAACCATGTTCGCGCATTTATCGGCGGCGAATATAAAATCGTAAGCATTGCAGATACCTTTAAGGATTCTTCCGGAAACATCGTTTCCCAGAACGACGCTTACTTCAACAATAACAACCTTGTGGGTGTTCTCAGTACCTACACCGTTGAGGATGACGGCGAATACGTTTTCAAACCCCTCTCCTACAAGAAGGGCAATCTCGCAGATCCCGATGACGATGCTATCCTCTACATGACCGAGGTCACAGAACCCGTAAGCCTTGAAAAGTATTACGATATTCTTTACAGATTCGTTCCCGGTTATTCTGCAAGTTCTATCCCCGCAGGTCTTATTCCCGCAGGCGTAAATCACTTCAAGCTTGACGAAAACTTCAAGATGGTTGTAAACTATATCGATGCTGAGGGATACTCAGACTACGCTATTTACGATTATAACAACCAGCCCGATTTCGACGTTGATGAGCTTGAATTCTCCAAGACCATCGCTATTTACCGCAACAATACCGAAAGCACCACCACCGAATACCTTAACTTCATCTATGCTGAAGTTGGCGGCGAGCTTGTTATTGACAGAGACGACAATGCTAAGTTTGGTATTATCATATCCAATTACAAGGAAGTTGACAACAAGGCTAATGTTATTACAAAGTACACCATCATCAATCCTATGACAGGCGAAGAAATCGCAGATGTTGCTACTCACACATCAACCACCGAACTTCCTAAATTCAATATGTATGAACTTACCACTGAAGGCAAGATCAATACAGGCAGAACAGGCCATGTTGCTGACCTCAATGCAGGCAGTAATGCACTCCATACTCTTGCTGAATATCACCGCGAGAGTGGTCTGTTTACAATGAATAAGGCTGATGGCAGCACAGAAACTGTTATTATTGATGCCGATACTATAGTTGCAGTATTCGACAGAGAAAACGTTACATACGAAATTGAAGATATGTCTATCTTCGATATCGAATATGTTGATGATACCGACTTTAAGTATCATACTCCCGGTGTAACAAACAAGACATTTGCTGTTATCACTCCCGGTTCCAAGGGCAACGATGATTTCTATCATGCAAGCGTTATCATTGTTGTAAGAGGTTAATAAAAGTTAAAAGCTTTAAATACCACAAAAGCCCCGCTTAGGCGGGGTTTTTGCTTTTGAAAAGTTGGTTTTACGAAGTTTTATGTATTATAGATTTATATTCCGAAAAAACAGTAAAACAAACTTAGATATTGAGAAGAATTATTCATATTTTTCTGTTAAAATAGCATTAAAGAAATTCGTTTTTGCGAAAGGAGATTATTATGTCCACAAAATCCATTGCTTCACAAAGAAAACTTTCAGTGAAAAATCAAACTCTTGCGACACTTGTTGCAATAGTAGCATCTGTGGCACTTCCTCAGTTTTTCCACCTTTTGGGTGCGGCATCGGGTCTTGGCACCTCCCTCGGTGAAGTTTTTCTTCCCATGCATTTGCCGGTAATACTGGTTGGTCTTTTTGCAGGTCCCATGGCGGGCGCGCTTACAGGTGCTGTGTCTCCCATGATCAGTTTTGCTCTCACAGGAATGCCTGTGGCTGCCATGCTTCCTTTTATGGTTATAGAGCTTTTTGCGTACGGCATCGTTGCAGGGCTTTTGCGTGAAGTAAAGATGCCTTGCGTTGCAAAAGTTTTTGCAGTGCAGATTATCGGTCGTGTGGTAAGACTTGTTGCAATCCTTTTTGCAATCCATCTTCTCGGTAAAGAAAATATGAATGCCATGTCGGTGCTCTATAGTGTAAAAACGGGTCTTTTCGGTCTTGTTCTTCAGTGGACCATGATCCCCCTCATTCTTTATCGCGTTGAAAACAGATAAAATGACAAAAAATCTATTATCCGCAAAAGCAACACTCGAAGAACAAAACCTCACATGCTGTTTGACTGACGGAGTAAATGTCATAAAAAGTTGTGAGCGCGGTGTAAAACCGCTTCTTCAACTGCTTGACAGCGGTACCGATGTGAGCGGATTTTCCGCAGCTGATAAAGTTGTGGGAAAAGCGGCTGCCTTTCTGTATGTGCTGCTTGGCGTTTCCGAAGTGTATGCTTTTGTTATCAGTCAAAAGGCGGCGGATGTTTTTGAAAAACACGGCATCACCGTGTATTTTGAATCTTGCGTTCCTGCCATCATCAATCGTGCGGGTGACGGATTATGCCCAATGGAAACAGCCGTGGGCGAAATATCGGATGCACATATTGCGCTTTGCGCCATCAAAGAAAAGCTTGCACAGCTTTCGGCATCTAAATAAAATGTTTTAAACGAGCTGCAGCTAAATGTTGCAGCTTCGCTTTTGTTTAAAACAATAAACAATTACATGGATGAACGAACAACTACTTTAAGAGTCTATTATAAATGGGGAATTTTTATAACTTCCGCTTTATAACAAATCCTCCTGCGACAATTCTGCTGCAGGAGGATTTTTTGCTTTTGCAAAGTTTTTAGGGTTATCTGTGCCCAGCCCGTCCCGCCGCGTGTGCGTGTGATTTTTATATATGTTGTGGTAGTACGGCAAAATACGCACGTGCGGCGGGGTGGGCGACCGCGGATGTAAGGTGACATTGATTCGTGAAGCAAGCTTTGAGCTTTATAATAGCCGTTGATCAGGGTATGTGCTCATGTGAATCTTTGTAAATACGCAGGAATTCCACCGATTCTGCCATGCTTGACAATGGTTAGTTTTTAGTGTATTATATAAAATGGATTATTACAAAATATAAATATTTATCAATATAAATTACCGCCATACGAAGTATTGAAAATACAAAGTGCTTAAATCAGGAGAAAAAATGCAAGATAAGAATAAAATACCCGAAAGGGTGCTGGAGGTCTTTGCCTCAAAAGGTCTTTTTGAAAAAGACATAATAATTTTCTTGAAAAGTGACGTGGATATAGAATTCCGTTATGCCGATGTATATTGTGCGGCAACAAAGGATACTCTTGCGGTTCTTTCGGGGAAAACAGTGGTAAGCTCTGTGCGTAAGCCTTTTGGTGCTCCGCGGGCAGACATTGCTTTTGAAGAATATTCTTATGACGAATTTGAACTCGATAAATTGAGTGACTTTTCCTGTGATATGAATATTTCATCAGGGTTACTTTCTGCTGTGTATGATGGTGAGCGTGTAGGACTGACCCGCTTTTCCATGTCCGTGAAGAATAAGGTTTACACATTCCTCACAAATATAAAGACCCTTTCCGAAAAAGGCGAGCTTATGCCGGAGGACATCAAAACCGATGACAGCGACCCGTATTGCCCCAAATGCGGCACAAGATATACGGATGCGGCACGCAAGATTTGTCCCAAATGCATGGACAAGGCAAAGCTTTTGCGAAGGCTCTCCGTATTTTTCGGTAAATATAAGCTCTATATGCTTGTTTCTTTGATAAGCCTTGTGTTCACAACTGCTCTTGCCGCAGTTCTACCATATATCAAGGGCTCCGTGCTGTATGACGATGTGCTGGCGGAAGATGGAAAGCTTTACGGAAAAATACTTTATGTGGTTCTGCTTGTGGCATCCACAAAAATATTAAGCGTCATTGCTTCCGTTGTAAACGGTGTTATAACATCAAAAATATCAGCGCGCGTGGTATACGATATTAAAAAGACCGTCTTTTCTGCAATATCAGGTCTTTCCTATGGCTTTTTCACCTCCCGACAGACAGGCGGTCTTATGACATCCGTCAACGGTGATGCAAATTCCGTATATTACTTTTTTTGTGACGGACTGCCGTATCTTCTCATAAATATCGTGCAGTTTATTGCCGTCACGTGTATAATGCTCAGTATAGATCCACTTCTTACTTTGGCGGCATTCATATCCGTTCCCGTGTTTTTACTGCTTTACCGTTCAGTCCTTTTGTTGTTTGATAAGCTCTATGCGGGTAATTTTTCAAAGCGCCGCTCTTTCAATTCGCTTGTAACAGATGTCTTGTCCGGAATGCGTGTTGTAAAAGCTTTTGCAAGAGAGAAAGACGAAGTGCAGCGGTTTGACAGAAAAAGCACCGCCTATACCGAATCCGATAAGAGGATCGGACTTATGAATTCTGCAATCTTTCCCTTTGTAAACTACATAATCCACATCGGAAACTTTGTTGTGTGGGCATACGGCGGCTGGCTTGTTATGCAGGATAAAATGGAGCTTGGTATGCTCATGACATTTGTCGGGTATCTTGGAACCATATATTCACCGCTTGGCTTTTTCTCGGAAGTTTCACGCTGGTGGGCAGAATGTATGAACGCCATTCAGAGAATTTTTGAGATCCTCGATTCTATCCCCGAAGTGGAGGAAAGTCCGTCCCCCGTACCGTTGCCGTCAGTTCGCGGCGATATAGAATTCTCCCATGTAAGCTTCGGGTACGATAAAACAAAAAAGACCCTTGATGATATAGATTTTTCCGTGAAAGCCGGAGAGACCATCGGAATTGTGGGCGAAACGGGCGCGGGAAAAAGCACACTTGTCAATCTTCTTATCAGGCTTTATGACGTGAGCGACGGAAAAATAACGATAGACGGAGTGAATGTCAAGGATCTGTCGTTCCGTGATCTGCACAATTCTGTTGCCATAGTATCTCAGGAGACCTATATGTTTGAGGGCACGATTTTGGAAAATATCCGCTATGCGAAGCCCGATGCCACCGATGAAGAAGTATTTCATGCGGCAAAAATTGCAGATGCCCACAGCTTCATAATAAAATACCCCGATGCTTATGAGACCCTTGTGGGCAGGGGCCACAAATCCCTTTCGGGCGGTGAGTGTCAGCGCATCTCCATTGCCCGTGCAATTCTCAAGGATCCGAGAATCCTTATTCTCGATGAAGCAACCAGCGCCATGGATACTGCTACCGAGCGCCGCATACAGCGCGCGCTGACAAAGCTTTCCAAAGGCAGAACTACTCTTATGATAGCACACCGACTTTCCACCCTGCGTGATGCCGACAGGATAGTTGTAATAGAACACGGCAAAATGCCGGAATGCGGCACACACCGCGAACTGCTTGATAAAAAAGGCACATATTACGGTCTTTATAAACTGCAGGCAGAAGCACTCAAGACGATTGGCATAGAATAACCGAATTACGAAAGGTACTGTGTATGGAAGAAAAACTCAATAACCTTGAAATAAAAAGCGATACTTCCTTTACCGATATTGTGGATGTTGTGTATCTCACCCCCGAAAACTCGGAATTTTCGCTTACCAAAAACGGATTTCTGACTCTTATTTCCACGGTTGATGCAAAACCGGAAAAGCTTTTTGATGATAATGATGTTAAGGAAGATAAAGACTTGCACGTAGGGCACGGAGCTTCCCACGGCGGGCATCGCGGTGCGGGCAGAAAAAGATCTGCCGAAGTAAAATATACTTCCGACGGCAGACGTGATTACGGAAGGGTGATCTTGCACAGAGCTTTCCCTTTCGACCGTCCCGACAATATGATATCTGTGCAGTGTGAGGACGGATTTGAAATAGGTATAATAAAAAACATATGGGATTTTGATGAAAAGACCGTCGGTTTTCTTTCCGATAGCCTTGGAAAAAAGTATTATATTCCCGAGATCACGCGAATAACGGGAGTTAAAGACAGATTTGGCTTTGTGTATTTCAACTGCGAAACAAACAGCGGTACGTGCGATTTTGTGGTACGCAATCCCTTTGGAAGCATCATCCGCGTAAGCGATAAGCATATCTTCATAATAGATATTGATGGCAACCGATATTCCATATCCGATGTTTTTGCCCTTGATCGCAAAAGCTACAGGAAGATCGAATTATATATATGATAATACAGGTGCAGAATGAATTTGTTGAAAAAGATATTCCGCCGCCGCGGAAAGTTCTCAAAGGATAAAAAAACTGTCTCGGCGCTCAGGGAAAAAATAAAAACAGAGATTGGCGAAAAGGTGCCGATATATAATTTCCGCTATAACCTCACGCGCGAGAACAGCCTGATAAACGGCCTTTGCGCCATAACCGAAGAGGCGGTTTATTGTGCACATATGCCTCAGAAGGGCGGAGAGATAACCCTTGAGATCTATGATATAAAGGTTCTTTCCGATTTTGGCTTTACTAAAAATTACGGCTGTGTTTCCCTTGAATGCAGAAATGCTGACGGTGAGCTTATGGAGATATGCCGTGCAGACACCCGCCTTGAAGAGGGAGTAATGACAGCCTCAGACTGTCTTTGCGATATGTGTTCGGGGCACGAAGTTAATGCCCCGAAAGATAAGAAAAACCGCACCTGTCCCAAGTGCGGAAGAGCATATTTCAAAAATTCCACCACGTGTCTTCACTGTGGCGGTACAAAAAAGATAATAATGCGGCTGTTTTCCGTGGCAAAGCCGTATCTGCCGCTGTTTTTAGTATCTATACTTCTGTTTTTTGCAGTGAGCGGGCTCAACCTTCTCATACCGGAAATAAACAGGGTTCTTATTGATGAACGCATAAAAGCACCCAATGCATCGGAGCTTACATTTTATTCGCTATTTATCGTGGTGTTATCCCTTGCCGTGACTCAGCTTGCGGTAAATGTCCTTTCTGTTGTCCGAAGCGGTCTTATGCTTAAAATAAGCAGCAAGATGCTGGTCAAAATTCGCTCAATGCTGTTTGATAAGGTGCAGAAAATGTCTATCGGTAAAATATCCGAGCATACTGCGGGTGACCTTATAACGCGCATAACATCCGATACTCAGGTGCTTAACGAGTTTTTGACCTATGACTTTCCCGAATGCATTCAGCAAGGAGTCTTGCTTTTGGGAATAATAATATTTATGGCAATGAAAGATCCTTTAATGACCTTCCTTGCCATACTCCC
Source organism: Clostridia bacterium (assembly GCA_017549405.1). Taxonomy (GTDB): domain Bacteria; phylum Bacillota; class Clostridia; order Oscillospirales; family CAG-382; genus UMGS1052. The sequence continues at coordinate 31,864 of JAFYUY010000018.1, forward strand.
TTGCCCCGTTGTAATGCTCATGTATGCGGGCATAAATCGGTTTATGCACAGAATATACCGCCGTCAATGGTTTGTGGGAAGCCACGCAAACACCATAATGCACGATATTTTTGGCGGAATTCGTGTGGTAAAGGTCTTTGGTATGGAAAAGACCGAAGCCGATAAGTACGGTGCCACGGTCCTTAAGGAACGGAATGTTCGCGAGCAGAACGAAACTCTGTGGAATTTCATAATTCCCGCCACAAATCTTCTTATGGAGCTTGGGGAATTTGTGATTCTTTACTATGTCGGAACGAAAATACTGAACAAACAAATGACGCTTGGCGAGCTTACGCAGATGACAAGCTATATTATGCTCATATACGGTCCGTTGCGCTATTTTTCTCGCCTTCCCAGAAAACTTGTACGTACGGGCACATCTGTTGCAAAAGTATTTGAAATAATAGACGAAGAAAACGATGTTGCAGATGCAGAGAGCGCAAGAAATATGGATATCGACGGCACGGTGGAATTCAAAAACGTGTGCTTCGGTTACAACAGTCACGAAACCGTGCTGCAAAATATATCCTTCACTGCGGGCAAAGGCGAGATGATAGGAATCGTCGGTCATTCGGGTGCGGGCAAAAGCACGCTTATAAATCTTATCATGCGCCTTTATGATGCAAACTCGGGAGAAATATTAATCGACGGAGTAAATATCCGTGATATTTCCCAGGAATCTCTCCGAAGCCAGACGGGAGTGGTGCTTCAGGAAACGTTTTTGTTCAGCGGTACGGTATACGACAATATTGCCTACGCAAAGCCTTCCGCTTCCCGCGATGAAGTAATTCGCGCGGCAAAGCTTTCGGGCGCACACAAGTTTATAATAAAACTGCCCGATGCATACAACACTGTTGTAGGAGAGCGTGGAAATACTCTTTCGGGCGGAGAACGTCAACGAATAGCCATTGCCCGTGCGATCCTTTGCAACCCAAAGATCCTTATTTTAGATGAAGCCACAAGTGCTCTTGACACCAAGACCGAAAAGCTTATTCAGGATGCGCTTGCACAGCTCATTAAGAACCGCACCACATTTGCCATAGCGCACCGACTTTCCACCCTCAGAAATGCCACGCGCCTTATAGTGCTTGATAAGGGCGAAATTGCCGAAGTGGGCACACATGATGAACTGGTACGCAAAAAAGGAATTTATTATGGCCTTGTGATGGCACAGCGGCAGATGGCAAAGGGCGAATCGTGATCGGATTTCGGAAAATAAGGGGTTTTATGAGATATATATTATTGACAGTTGCGGTGCTTATGCTTTTTTGCTCCTGCGCAGTCTTGCCGCAGGAAAGCACTTTGCAAGCCGAATTACCGCAGACCGAAACTCAGCTTCAGCTTCCGCCGGAGCAAGAGGAAAAAACAGACGAAATTATTTCCGATGTTTCTCCTCTTGCTAAAGAATATTTCCTTGAACCGCAGGAAGAATATTCGTGGGAGCGGGAGTTTCCCTCAGAAAAAATAGTGCTCCATTTCACAAGTGCCGTCATGCTTTCAAGGGAAACCCCCTACGATATGACTCTTGTGCGCAGTATTTTTGAGGAAAACAAGCTTAGTATTCATTATATCATCGACCGTGACGGCAAAATTTATTGCTATATGCCGGAATCCCGCTGTGCGTGGCACGCGGGTGCGGGCACATACGGCGGTGATGAAAAATACACAAATGCCATGAACCGGTATTCTTTTGGAATCGAACTTGTGGCAATGGGGTCACAAAAGGATATGGCACAGTATCTTACCCC
>JAFYUY010000156.1 GCA_017549405.1 Clostridia bacterium
AGTTCCCCCTCGTGAACTCCCCCCATGAGGCATTTTCTCACCGAAAACGCCTCATATAGGAGTGTTTTTCGGCAACAAAGTCACCAAAAAACACAAATTTAATTTTTATTTTATGTTTTGCTATACTTTATCGACAGCCTGGAGCGGGAGGACATCGTCCTCCCGCTTTTTTGTTGACAGTTTTCATCTGAAAATATGTCTATATGTATTGTCTAAATCCGACTTTTGCCTTGAAAACCGCTTGACTTTAGTGCTTTTTGTTGCTATAATTCTATCATAATTTATTTCATACCAAAGTGCAGAAAGTACAGGTCCTTATATGACAAATGAAAAAAGAGAAATATTCCGCGATAACAAACTTGCGGTTTCGGTGGAGCACAGTATAGATGTTAACCAGTTTATAACCGTGCCGCATCTTCATTATCATTACGAGATATACTATAACGTAAACGGCGGCAAGAGCTTTTTTATTGAAAATGAATTTTACGAATGCGGGCCGCACGATCTTTTTGTTATTCCAAAAACTCATATTCATAAGGTCGTGGCAGAAAAAAACAAGCCGTACGAAAGGTGCGTTATCCATATTGATGACGAGATAATCGCATCGGTAAACTCAATGCCTCAGATGAACTTCTGCCTTTCGTGGATGGATGAGGTGGGAACCCAGTACCCCCGTAAAGTGACACTTTGTGAAAATAAGCACGAAAAATTCATGATGCACATACGCGAATACAACAGGATAGAGGATACCCGAAACGAGCTGCTGCTGTATTCAAAGCTATTTGAAATACTTGCCTTTGCGCGTGCTGAGTTTGACAACACACCCACAGTGTGTGAAAAAAGTGCTGAGCCTGAGAGCTGGTCGGATAAAGCTCTCGGATATATCGAAAAGAATTTCAGAAAAATCTCGGTCCTTGGCATTGCCTCAAATCTTTACGTAAATGAGGATTATCTTAATAAAGTGTTTAAGGCGGAAACCGGCATAACCCTTAATAACTACATAATTTTAAGGAAGATAGCTGAAGCAAAAAAACTTCTTTATCTCGGATATTCCGTAAAAGAGACCTGCGTATTGTCGGGTTTTAACGATTATGCCAATTTCATACGCACCTTCAAACGCATTGAGGGATGTTCCCCCGGAAGCTTCGAGATACATAAATGCAGCTCCGAGGTATATAAAAAATAGTATTCTTTGAATCAACTTGGAATTTCGGTAAAAACTCATTTCAGACATATCGATATACTGCGATTGACATTTGAATAGAATTGTGGTATAATCTAAAAGTAATAATTGCTTACTTTTAGAATCAAGTGCTTTTATAAAGGAGTTTTTATATGAAATTAACAAGAGATTATGTATATTCCGTGCGAGAGGTAATAACCCTGCGCGAGCTTGTGGAAACGAGCTGTGAGCTTTACCCCGATAATACGGCTTTTTTGTTTGAAAAGGACGGCAATATCTGTACTGTGACATATAAGCAGTTCATGGAAGATATCCGTGCCCTTGCCACATATTTAAATACAAGGGGACTTTCGGGTGCGCGAGTTGCTGTTTCGGGCAAAAATTCCTATACCTGGGCGCTCACATATCTCGCCGTTGCTGCGGGCTGCGGAGTGGTGGTACCGCTGGATAAGGATCTTTCAATAGAAGAAGCGGAATTTATCCTGCACGATTCCGAAACTGCGGCTGTAATGATCTCTCCCGAGATCGAAGAAAAATTTTCAGAAACGGATTTTTGCCGCAAACTGTATATGAAGGATATTCCTCAATATATATCCGAGGGCAAAAAGCTTCTTGACGAAGGCAATACTTCATATGCCGATCATCATATCGACCCCAATGCCATGGGTATTCTTATATATACCTCTGGCACAACAGGTGTGGCAAAGGGTGTAATGCTTTCGCACAGAAATATATGCACCGATATCACCGGTGTTTTAAAGTATGTAACCCTTCTGCCGACCGACAGAACGCTTTCGGTTTTGCCGCTTCATCATACGTATGAATGTACAGCGGGATTTTTAGCATTTATCTACGGCGGTGCATCCATTGCATATAACGAATCCCTGCGCAAGCTGAAAAGTGATCTGCAGACTTTCAAACCCACGATCTTTATCACAGTTCCGCTTATGCTGGAATCTTTCCTCAAACTTATAAACGAAAAATACAATGCTATACCCGGTGGAAAAGCAGTGCTTGCCATGCAAAAGGCAGCGTCAATGGCATTGCCCGAAAACGGAAATGCAAGACGAAATCTTTTCAAAACGGTAAATGCCGCTTTCGGTGGCAGAGTACGTCTTATCCTTTGTGGTGCGGCACCGTTATCGCCCGAGGTCTACAAGGCATACGAAAGCTTTGGAATAAAAGTATATATAGGCTACGGACTTACGGAAACATCACCTATCAGCCTTATGCACAGTGATCTTTACCGCTCTCCGTATAACAACGGATATCCGCCTGCGGGCATTTCGGTCAAGATAATAGATCCCGATGAGGAGGGCAAGGGCGAGCTTGCTGTGAAGGGACCCAATGTTATGCTGGGGTATTACAAAAAGCCGGAAGAAACAGCGGAGGTTTTGCAGGATGGCTGGTTCCGTACCGGTGACCTTGCAAAGCCGGGAGAAAAAGGCACATTTACCGTTGTAGGCAGATTAAAGAGCATGATAGTTGCCAAAAACGGCAAAAAGATTTTCCCCGAAGAGCTTGAATATAAACTGGCAAAGGATTCGTGTGTCAGCGAATGCATGGTATTTGCAACCTATAACGACGATGATCCCGTTATTTGCGCTTCGATCTTCCCCGAAAGGGACGAGGTTGTGAAAAAGCTGGGAATATCGCCCGAGGAAGCTCCCGAAAAATACAGAGAGGGTCTTAAAGTGCTGTTTTCGGAGCTTGTATCAAAGCTCAACGCTCAGAACGTGCCGTATAAGGCGATAAAAAAGATAATTATACGCGAAAAAGAATTTGAAAAAACCACCACCAAAAAAATAAAGCGCAATGCGCCCGGAAATTTAACGGAGGAATGAATCGGTTATGCGAACCGCCAACAAGGAAACAAAAGAACGATTTATAAAAGCTGCAATATCTGAGATTCGCGAACACGGAATTGCCGATTTTTCCATACGCCGTGTGGCAGTTGCCTGCGGTACCACAAGCGGAGCACCATACAGACATTTTAAAGATAAAAATATGCTTATTCTTGAGGTCCTGCAGTATATAAATAATAAATGGTACGAAGCTCAAAGGGAGATCGTTCTTAATACAAAAGGCGGATGCCGCGAGCTTATTGTGGAAATAAGTCTTGGATATATCAGATTTCTGCACGAAAACCCCGAATTCCAGACGATTCTCATGATGAATGATTCCACCATGACAGATGAGCAGAAGGTGGAAAAAGCCAAAATAAGCGAGGTGAGTGCGGAGCTTATACACAGATACTGTGATGAGGTGAATATGGCAGACGCCGACCGCATACGGAAAACATATGCGGTACGCTCGTTTATTTATGGAGCAGCTCTCATGCTCAATTCGGGTTATATGCCCTATAATAACGAGACTCTTGAAATGGCGAGGAGCTGTATAGACAGAGAATTTGACCTTGCATAGTTTGCATAAATCGGAGAGGTAATAAAGTTGACAATAAAAAGAACAAAACTCATCGACAGAATTTTGCCGGAATATACCCGCGGCGAAGAAATATTTAACATGGTGTCACATATTGTCGGTGGAGCATTTGGAATCGTGGCACTTATTCTGTGTGTCGCATTTTCGTATATCGGAGGCGATCCCTACAGCCTGGTATCTTCGTTTATATACGGAATATCAATAGTTTTGCTGTTCACAATGTCAAGTGTTTATCACGGACTTAAGACGGATACATCTAAAAAAGTGATGCAGATACTTGATCATTGCACGATATTTATCCTTATAGCCGGCACATATACTCCGTATTCGCTGGCAGCGATACGTACGATATCTCCCGTTACGGGCTGGGTGCTTTTTGCAGCTGTCTGGGCGGTTGCGGTATTCGGAATAGTGCTCAATGCCATAGATCTCAAAAGCTTCAAAAAGTTTTCGCTTATCTGTTATGTGGCGCTCGGATGGGCGGCACTTATTACGGTAAAGCCGCTTATAGAAACCATAACCGTTCCGGGATTTCTGTATCTGCTTGCGGGCGGTATCGTATATACCGTCGGAGCAGTTATATACGGGATTTCGGGCAAGGGTAAGCATAAAAAATATATGCATTCGGTTTTCCACATTTTTGTTGTGGCGGCAAGCGTTCTTCATTTCATAAGCATTTTCTTTTACGCAATAAAATGGTGAGGATATGCGGAGTGTTCTTAATGGCACTCCGCAGTTTTATTCGCTCTTCAGCGGTGATATTTGCTATCGTATCGCAAGCGATATTGCCGGAAACTGTTTGAGGTTCACAACAGGAACCGAATATACGGCCCTGCTTCTGATGCCTTTTTTGATGTGCGCAAAAGTGAAAAAATAAAAGAAGACACCCTGAAGTTGTGAAAAAACCAAGAATTTTTCTAAAAAATAATAAAATACCTATGTACATTTCTGTTATTTGATGTTATAATATCAATATATGTTCCGATATATAAATCGAAAGAACCAAAAGAAAGGAATTCAAACATGAAAAAGATAATCTCTCTTATCCTCAGCGGTATGCTTATGGTGTCCTCAGTGATCTGTGCGGGCGCTGTGAGTGTAGATGATTTTTCGGATATGCCGAATGACTGGTCCACACCCGCACTTACCGCAGCAGTTGAGAACGGACTTCTCACAGGCTCCGACGGAAAAATACTCCCTGCGGACAATCTCACCCGAGCTCAGATGGCAACCATAATTTCACGTGCATTCGGTGCAACATCTAAGGCTTCTCTTGCGGATTTTACAGATGTTCCTTCGGGTATGTGGTATTATGAATATATGCAGAAGGCTGTTGCAATGGGCGTTTTCACGGGTGACGGTTCGGGTCTTCTTACCCCCGAAAACAATATCACACGTGAACAGGTCTTCATAGTTCTTTCCCGTGCTTTCAAACTTGAAGCGGGCGATGAAAGTGTTCTTGATAAGTTTAATGACAAAGCGGAAATTTCTTCCTGGGCAAGAAGCTTTACGGCTGCTCTTGTTGAAAAGGGATATGTAAACGGTTCTGCAGGAAAGATCAATCCCAAAAGCAACATAACAAGAGCAGAATTTGCACAGATAATGTATAATATGGTCAAAAAGTATATTGACAAGCCCACAACTCTCACAGGTACATACCGCGGTAATATGGTTATCCGCAGCTCCGATGTAAAGGTGTCTGCAAATGCGCAAATCGACGGTATAGTTGTTGTTGGCGAAAGCTGTGAAAGAGTTACTATTGATAACGGTGCTAAAATGAAGGGCCTTGTTGATAACAGACCTTCCGCAAAGCCAGTTGAAAAACCTTCGGAAGACAAAACTGACAGCACTAATAAAAATAATCAGACATCCGATGATATCGTTTGGGTAGTGGATACTCCTTTCGGCGGAGCGGGTTCCGGAAACACAGGCTCCGGTAACACAGGCACAGGTACTCCCGGTGTGAGCGAAGACGGCGGTTACGACAGTGACGAAGAGGGTTGGTCCGGCATTTACAGACCCTGATCGAATATAATAATATTCACGAATTTCGGCAGAGATATTTTCTCTGCCGATTTTTATTTCCATTCACGCCAGTAATAACTATTAAGAAAGTTTTGTGGTGCTCAGTTTGCTTGCGTACTCTTTTGTGTGGGTATTATGGAGCGACGGCATGGGGGTGAAAAAACTTTTGGAGTTTATATATTATCTACAAAAAAGGGTGTTGCACTTTGGGGATTTGGTAGAAAAAACACCTCAAAAGACAAAAAACAGTTGATTTTTGTGCCAAATTTATATATAATACTATGTGTAGATTTGTATACTGCAGTATTAATGTGGTGTGCTTTCAAATTTATAGTCCGTACAGGACAATATTTCAGGAGGATTTTTATGCTTAAAACCAAGGTAATTCTTGCAGCGCTTCTTGTTGCGGCTGTTCCTACGGTTTCCATGTTTGCTTCTTGCGGAGGCGACAAAGCAGGAAATGAAACAACCGGCAATGAACAGCAGACAGAAAACGGTGCAGAAACCGATGCTGAAGTTGACAGACTTGCAACTCAGTTCAGCCCCAATGTTCCCGAAGGAACAAAATTTGACGGAGAGACTTTCGGTCTTCTCATAGGTAGCGTTGGTCAGAAGATCTACGCTGAAGAAGAAACTTCCGCTCTCGTAAACGATGCTGTTTACCGCAGAAACAACCTTATCGCAGAGCATTTCGGCATCGAAATGAACATCGTTAAGGGCGGATACGCAGCAACGGGCGGAGGACAGCAGGAAGCTGCTGCTCAGTTCCGTTCTCTCATCGAAGCAAACGACGATACATACCATGTGTTTACACACGTTCAGCACACAGGTATGCCTCAGATGATCCTCGAAAAGTATTTTGTAGACTGGAATACAGTTCCCTACATCAACCTCGACGATGAATGGTGGCATCAGGGTGTTCGCGATGAACTTTGCTTCGGCGATAAAGTTTACGTTATGACAGGTGACTACGCACTTTACGTTGACTCCATCGACTGTCTCGTATTCAACAAGGACATCTTTGATGCACTTGAACTTGAATATCCTTACCAGGATGTTCTTGATGGTACATGGACATGGGATAAGTTCGAAGAGCTTGTAGCTAAGGGTGCGAAAGACCTCAATGGTGACGGTCTTATGAGCGCTGCCGACGACCAGTGGGGTATTTCCGGTTGGGTATATGAGCTTGCTCCCGCACTTCTCGTTTGCTCCGGCTATTCTCCTCTCGAAAAGGATGCCGACGGTATGCCTATCCTCAACCAGAATGTTGATGAAGCTCACGAGATCTATGACAGAATCACAAACCTCTTTGTAGACGGTCAGAAGGCTTGGTCTGAAAGCAGTGATTACAACGCTCAGATCAGCATGTTTACTGAAGGCCGCTCCATGTTCAGAGATACTTTCCTTGGCGGTATCACAGGTCTTTCCGACGTTGAATTTGAATTCGGTATCATTCCTTATCCCAAGTGGGACGAAAACTCCGAATATCAGAACCGTTCTTCCAACATGACAGCACTTACATACATCCCTGTTACAAACTCCAACCTCGAGCTCACAGGTGCAGTGCTTGAAGAACTTTCTTACCAGAGTGCAAAGGAAGTTACTCCCCTTTACTTCGACACAGTTCTCACAGTAAAGAGCACACGTGACGTTGAATCCGAAGATATGCGTCCCATTATCAAGAACAACGCGCGCTTCCTCTATCACGATTTCTCTCCCAGCATTATAGGAATGGTTCAGAACAAGAACAACACATATGCTTCCACATATGCTTCCAGCCTTTCCGCTTATCAGGAAAAGCTTGATGAAATGAGAGAGCTTCTTACTGAATAATTTTCAAGCATTTCAAACCCCGCATTATGCGGGGTTTGTTTTTGTAATAAAAAGCTGAAAACAAATACTTAATTTGTTGAAAATTGACAAAAATGTTTGAAATTGCGATTTGCAATCAACATTTTCGACAAAAGCCTTTACAAATCGACTGTAATGTGGTATACTTTTTCTGATAGAAAAGGTTTCCTTGATATACGCGGTCTTTGCCGTTTGTATATAAATAAAACATTTTTCGGAGGATGCAAAAATGAAACTCATCTACGGTGTTGATGACAAACCAAAATTCGGCAGACTTATAGTCTTTGCCATCCAGCAGTTGCTTGCAATTATGGCAGCAACAATTGCTGTGCCCGCAATAATCGGTAACGGAATGTCTGCTTCGGCAGCTCTGTTTGGCGCAGGTGCGGGAACAATAATATATCAGCTTTTCACAAAGTTCAGAAGCCCTGTTTTCCTCGGCTCATCATTCGCATTCATAGGTTCTATGTTTGCGGCATTTGCAGGAGCAGCTTCCGCTTCTCTCGGTTTTTTGGGTCTTATTTTAGGTGCGGTTTTTGCAGGCCTCGTTTATGTTGTTCTTGCTATAATCATAAAGCTTGTCGGCGTTAACTGGATCAACAAACTTATGCCTCCTGCAGTTATCGGTTCCACAGTTGCACTTATCGGTCTTTCTCTTGCCGGTGCATCTATCAATGATGTTTTCTCTTACGGTGCGGTTGACAGTAACGGATCTTTCATCATGACAGGCAATGCGTGGGTTTCCTTTATCTGTGCAATGGTTACATTTATGGTGGTTATCTGCTGTTCTGTATATGGCAAAAAGATGGCAAAGCTTATCCCCTTTATTCTCGGTATCCTTGCAGGATATGTTTTTGCAGGCATACTTACTATCATAGGTAATTATGCGGGTATCGATGCGCTTAAGGTTATTGATATTACTCCTTTCAAACAGCTTGTTGCCGACGGAGTTACTGTTAAGACATTTATCTCGCTTCCCGATTTTGCATTTATTGAAGCATTCAAGGGAATTGGCGAGCTTGACGCTTCTTATATTGCAACGATTGCTGTGGCATATATTCCCGTTGCATTTGTTGTGTTTGCAGAGCATATTGCTGACCACAAGAATCTTTCCTTCATTATAGAAAAGGATCTTCTTGAAGAGCCCGGTCTTCACAGAACTCTTCTCGGAGACGGTATAGGTTCTGCAGTAGGTGCTTTCTTCGGCGGATGCCCCAATACTACTTACGGTGAATCGGTTGGATGCGTTGCTATCACAGGTAATGCTTCTGTTGTTACTATTACCGTAACTGCAATTATGGCAATCCTTATATCTTTCATTTCTCCCTTTGTTGCATTCCTTGATTCTATCCCCGGTTGCCTTATGGGCGGTGTTTGCATTACCCTCTACGGCTTTATTGCAGTATCCGGTCTCAAGATGCTTCAGAAAGTTAATTTCGAAGATAATGCAAATCTTTTCACAGTTGCTGCAATTCTTATCCCCGGTATCGGTGGTATGGCTATGGCAATCGGAAAGGTTACTATCACCAATATCGCATGCGCTCTTATTCTCGGTATAATCGTAAACGTAGTTTTGAATAAGGGTAAGGCGAAGGAATAACAGATATTGTAAATAAGCATAAGTGCATAAATCAACCCCGGGGTCTTTTGCCCCGGGGTTGATATTTGTTTACATGAAAAACGTTTTGATACAATCTATATTGAAGAGTTTTTAATAGTTATGCTTTGGTGATTTCAATTAGCCTCTCTTGGTCAAAAGCAGGGGATCGCCTTCAAAGCAAGGACACGGATGCTCTCTTGAGAAATCTTCTTCTATCCAGTTTACATTTTTATTAAGTCTGGAACAATAAACAACTTCTTTGCTTGCCCATTTGGTGCGATCTCCGCCTCTGTAAATGCATGTCATACATGACCCCGAATTCATATTCATATCATCAAACAAATTTAATCCTTTGTTGATTTCTTTTAGATTGTTCTGGAGTTTCTTTTCACTGATAATGCCTTTTATTGCAAAAATGGGTACAAAGATAACCAT